>NZ_JAAHIG010000052.1:0-37437 GCF_010692305.1 Moorena sp. SIO4G3
TGAAAATCACGCTTACACAAGTCTTACCCGACGCTCTTCCGATCTGCCAATGGTTTAATCGCTCTAGGTTTAATCGCTCTAGGTTTAATCGCTCTAGGTTTAATCGCTCTATGCTTCTGACAAGCCTATGAAGCGCCCCGACTTGAGCACGGAGGCTGTCAACTGCCCCTGGTGTACCTAATCCCGAATTCCATTAGCCTAAAACCTAGAATAAAAATAAATATAAATACGCGGTACGAGTTTTCAGTTGTTAACATAACCTTAGCAAACTTAATACTTTGTCGGTGTTGGGATAACTACTTAACCTTTACCTAACTCTCCTCCTTACTTAGTTCCTCCAAGGAGATGTAAGTCTAATTGCCATGGCCAATTTCTGAGTTACGAGTCTTCCAAGCTAGTTCCAACACCTTAGTCCAACGCTTTTGCACTTGTTTTTGAGTACATTTGAGGGCTTTGGCAATTTCTTGATCACTCTTTTGCGCCTGTTTCAGGGGCAGTAAGGCTTGCTGTTGGCTATCGAGTTGAGCCACAAAGATATCCCACTGCTTGGATGACATCCCTAGTTTTTGATCCAGGTCTGCTCCTAGCCATTGGTGTACCAATTTCCACTGAGCTGAACGAGAGAACTTTTCTACATGGTACTTAAAGCGCTGTTGTAGATAATCCCGCTGACGGGGTGTTAGACCCATGATTTCGTCAATCTCTGGTGCAGCCAGGTCTTGCAGCTTTAGCACTAGATAATCAGCACAGTCATTATGACCGTTAGACTCTAGGTATTTGATCAACTCAGAGATAATGCGATCGCGTAAAACAGCATCACTGGGGTCAATGGTTTTCTCAATCAGGTTTGAGCGTACCTGTTGTACAGTAGCTGAACGGTTGTGCTCTTGGGCTTCTTCATCCCTACCATACTCCACAGCCTGTTCAATATCCACAGGGGTTTCATTAGGCTGGCGTCGAGAAAAGCTTTGTGCTCTGAGTACAATCAACTGCTGGCTACCACGACCACGTAGGGTAATGCGTCGCTTAGCATATTGCTCACTAAAGCCCATGTACTCTGCTAGTTCTAGCTGGGTACGGGGAGTGTAGTCAGAATCAACAGGATTTTCCCGGCGGAAGGCTTTGAGGCACTCAGCGTAAAAGTCCTGTAAAAAGTCCTCAATCAAATTGTATCGAGCAGAAAAGTTTAACTGAGATTGGGACGGTGCCACATGGCGATAAACCATGGTACTGAGGGTACTATGGAGTTCCACACGACCCTGCCGAGAACCTAGTTTGTAGTATGACAGACATTTGTGCAGTCGATGACGTGCTAGATTCAACATCCAAGTATCAATTTCACCGGAATTCTGGATGCGATCGCTCTTAGTACAAATCCGTTCTACCTCCAAGGTAATCCGGTGGGCAACCGCTTGAATACTCCTGGATTTAGCTCCAATTTCCGACTGGAGTTCCTCCACTAAGACCTGGGTCAAGTTTTGGGTTTGATTATCTAGAGTAATTTCCGGAGCCTGATTGTTAGTGGCGGAATTTTGATGATTAGTAACAGTTTTGACTTGCATGGTATTGCCCCCAAAAATAGATTCACAGAATTGCCATGAAACAAGCAACAGAGGAAATGTGTGTGAATGTGATCTACAAACCTTGGAGTGGTTCGCTGTCCTTTGTCCTTGTCCACCCTAAATGTAGACTCGTGAGTCTAGCCCTGGTCGGGTGAGTGTGTGACTACTCTAAGCTGACTAGTTGTGACCCCCAGCACTCCTGTAGTTTCCGTAGGATTACCTAAGGCTGAAATCCTTACTAGATATAGCGTTCAAGACTTTCGACTATCAAGCTGATTTAGGATGACCAAAACCTGAGCAGTGGTCAATCCAGAAACTGACTGAACTAGTGATGAGTTTTCCGTAAACGACTAACGTTGTCTTGTAGTCAAGTGGTGCTTGATACTCTCATTACCCAACCTGAGCTGACTAGTTAATCACTAGCTAAAGCACTACCTAAATCCAAGCGTACGCTTCCTCCCATCCCAAACCCTGCCGCACCATCATCGGTTCTGAAGCAGTCAGGTCGAGGATAGTTGAGACTTTAAATCCCGGTTCTAAGTCATTGTCCACAATGATGTCTACGAGACCATCGAGAGCATCAAATAGTTTAGCCCGTTCCAATCCCACCGTTGGAGTATCACCATCCTGATTGGGTAGATGAGCCGAGGTAGAAATAATTGGATGACCTAGAGCTGAAAGCAACGCCTGACAAACGTTATGATCTGGGACTCGGATACCAGTAGTTTTACGATTGGGACTCATCACCAGCTTAGGTACTAACTTGGTTGCTGGTAACAAGAAGGTATAGGGTCCAGGAATCAAATGCTTCATAATCCGGTAAGCTGGATCACTTACCCGAGCATATTTAGCAATATTTGACAGAGACGAACACAAAAACGTCAGGGGTTTATCATTGGATAGTTGCTTCAAACGCCTAACTCGTTGCACTGCGGACTTCACATGTAAATCACAACCAATCGCATAGACAGTGTCAGTGGGATAGAGCATCACTGCACCATCTTCGAGATACTCTCTTATTTTCTCTATTCGACGTATTTGAGGTGTTTCCGGATGGATAGTATAAATAGTAGCCATAAATATTGTTGAATTCCTCAATATTGAATTGCTAAAGCCTAACCTTGGGAAAATTCACCAAGGCCAGACATAGAAACGCTTCTGCCAAAGGATTAAAAACTACTGCCACCTAAGTGTGTTGCCAGTTTGGCTTTTTCTGACTCAGAGGTCAGTATAGTTAGCAAGATCTGGCCATAATTCCCTGATCTAGACCTGTAGGGTTTGTGGAGGATGAATTGCTCCAAATCCTTTTGTCTTAATTAATTTGTTTTAATTAATTTGTCTTAATCAATAGGATCTAGAATGACAAAGCTAGCTTACTTAGATTGTCCCACTGGAATTGCTGGTGATATGTGCCTAGGAGCACTAGTTTCTGCGGGTGTACCGTGGGAATATTTACTGGAAAAGCTAGCAGCACTCGGAATTGAGCAAGAGTATCACTTAAGACTTAGCCAAGTACACCACAATGGTCAGTTGGCAACCAAAGTTGATGTAGATTTACCAGATCAAGACCATCAGCATCATCACCATCAACAGGAACACCACCATGAACACGGCCATGAACACCACCATGAACACCACCATGAACACCACCATGAACACAGGTCAGGCATAACAGAGATCAGTACACCTGAGCAGAATCATCATCATCATCCCACACGACACTTACCAGACATAGAGAAATTAATTACAGCAGCAAAATTACCCTCAAGAGTATGCCAGTGGAGTCTTGCTATCTTCCGGAAACTAGCAGAAGCGGAAGGAGCCGTTCATGGTATTTCCCCAGACAAAGTTCACTTCCATGAAGTAGGCGCTACCGATGCCATTATCGATATAGTTGGTACTTGCTTAGGCTTAGATTGGCTAGGAATTGACCAAATCTATTGTTCTCCACTGCCCACTGGTGGCGGCACAGTATGGGCAGCTCATGGTCGGCTACCGGTGCCAGTACCAGCAGTACTAAAATTGTGGGAATCCCGTCAGGTGCCAGTTTACAGTAATGGGATTGAGCGGGAATTAGTAACACCAACGGGAGCAGCTATTGCCGTTACCTTAGCCACTAGCTTTGGTTCACCACCAGCAATGACTATCCACAAAATAGGTAATGGTGGCGGTTCTCGACAATTACCCATTCCCAATATGTTGCGATTGTGGATTGGTGAGTCCTCAGAAGCGGTCAAGCTTAGCAAGTTCAAGGTTAAACCGTCAAACTTACCCCCACCAACCTTACACCAGTCTCCCCTTTCTGCTAACTCTTCTTCTGCTAACTCTTCCCTAGAAACTATCTCAGTGCTAGAGACTCAAATTGATGACCTCAATCCTCAAGCCATTGGCTATGTATTCCAAGAGTTATTTAACGCTGGTGCTGTGGATGTGTTTACTCAAGCTATTGGCATGAAGAAATCTCGACCCGGTATCCTGCTTAGTGTCATCTGTCATCCTCAAGATCTAGACGCTTGTCAGGCAGTATTATTCCGAGAAACCACTACCTTAGGAGTGCGACGTCTGACTCAGCAAAGAGCGATCTTACCTCGGGAAATCCAGCAGGTAAAGACTAAGTATGGCCAAATTAGTGTGAAAGTGGCTTGGAGCGATCGCTCACCTCACAAAACGATTATGAATGTCCACCCAGAATACCAAGATTGCGCTAAGTTAGCCAAGGAAAATAACTGCTCTTGGTTAGAAGTACATCACTTAGCACTCTCCGCTTGGTATTCTCAACATGGAGCAAAGGGAGCAGGGAGTAGGGAGTAGGGAATCGGGAGTAGGGAATCGGGAATCGGGAGTCGGGAGTCGGGAGTCGGGAGCGGTGCGATCGGTGGAATGGGCATCTTGCGTGGAACTGGCATCTTGCCAGTTTCATGCTTATTTTCGGGCGTGGAACTGGCATCTTGCCAGTTTCATGCTTATTTTCGGGCGTGGAACTGGCATCTTGCCAGTTTCATGCTTATTTTCGGGCGTGGAACTGGCATCTTGAGCAGTTTCATGCTTATTTTCGGGTGTGGAACTGGCATCTTGCCAGTTTCATGCTTATTTTCGGGCGTGGAAATGGCATCTTGCCAGTTTCATGCTTATTTTCGGGCGGGCAGGATGCCCACTCTACTACTATTGATTCCAAGACTGACGCAACGCCGGAAAATTAGCCTATTCAACAGATGCGACCCGTGGCGAATTTAATTCTTAATGGTAAGAGCGCACCTAACAAAATTTTATGAATACGACCTCTTTCCACTATTCCCTGTTCCCTATTCCCTGTTCCCTCTTATTTCTTGTTAATGCGATTAATTTCCCGTTGCAATTCCTGGATTTGACGCTGCAACTGTTCCGCTTCATTCACTGAGTTGTTCGATGGTGGATTCGAGTCAACGTCAACTGCTCCCTTTTTGGTAACACGTTGATAATTGCCCTGACGAGTTTGGCGATATTCCTCGGAATTTGCCCACTTTCGCAGGTAGTGTATGCGTTCAACTGGAAAGGGATGGCTCAGAAATTGACGATTAATACCACCATTATACAGTAAGAACTTATAGATTTGATTGAGACTATCTTGGTCTAGTTCTTGATAATTTTCTGATTGACGGATAAATTCATCAAGACTGCATTCCTGTAGATGCTTAGCACTGCCACCAGACACTTTCATCATCGTTTGCATCACAGTCTTCAGGTCATCTATCACTAGTAAGGCAGCACGGTCAGCGGATAATTCAGCTTTGCGACGCCATTCATAAAAGGCGAAAATTAAGCCAGTGCTGACGATATTCCCTAAGCCAAAGGTCATTTCACTTAACATAGAGGCAGCATTCATTGCCCACATCGCCATCTGAATTAAGATGGTGTGACCGCACTTGATATGTCCTAATTCGTGAGCCAAGATAGTACGAATTTCTGCTTCATTCAGTAAATCTAATAAGCCAGTGTTGATAACTATGTAAGGATGGTCTTGACCTAAAGCATAGCTATTAACCTGAGAGTTTTGACTAACAAATAGGGCTGGTTCAGGATGTACATCTAAATCCCGAACACATTCTCGGAATAAGTGATAAATATTGGCATACTGGCGCGGTCCGACTTTGATACTGTTCCCCATCAGATAAACAAACTGGGGACGCTCGTAGAGAAATTCTACAAACTTACGAGAAACTAAATCAAAACCAGGGACACTGCGTAAAGCTTGCTCCGCTTGTTGGTCAAGGGGGTGTTTGAAAGCGTCGCTAGAAATTCCGGGATAGGTGGCCATAGTAGTCCAGTACTTTAGTGCTTCAGTTCTTTAGGCATTAGGCATTAGACATTAGACATTAAATACTAGGAATAAGTAATAAACCCAAAACCCAAAACCCAGAACCTAATACCTAAAACCTAACACCTAAATCTGGCTTGTGTCCTTGCCAATTCTTTGATGATTCCTTATAATAGTGATATCGGAATAGTAAACTAAGTCCAAGGTAAATTAACTTATGAACAAGTGTGTTGGTACTACTGAAGCAGCATCTCTGTTGGGTATAACTCCTCGACGATTACGGCAATTGCTTGACTCCGGTAGAGTAAGGGGTGCTTATAAAAGCGGTAAGTTCTGGATTATTCCTCTGTTCAACTATCTGCCACAAATTACCAAGAAGAACCGGGGACCGAAAGGAACTTGGCGTAAAAGTCGTCCTCCTGCTTTAGCCAAGATTAATGTTAATCGTAATCGGATTGGCTCCAATAACCACAAAAGCCCTAAAGAGCGGCTGCCAGTGATTTCGGTAAAACGAAGTGGCGACAATACCTATGGCAACCAGGTAGAAATTCTCGGTCCGTGTCGGATTGTGTATCAACCAGATAACCCTCTTGATTGTGGAGCTCGTCTGTGGATCGAAACTTTCAGTGATATTCACTTTATCGGTGGGTGTTTTCCAGCCAGTGGTGGTTAGGACAAACCTAAAGGTCGTTTCATTAAAATTTCACTTGAAAGACTACTTATAATTAATCAGAAAATTCCTTAGTTCGATAGAATCAAATCACAATGTCTGTTGAGCTGTATTGTGCATCCATTTGTTGCTGAATCAATTCATTGCATTAATCCCAATTGCCCAGCGCCCTACCCTCAGCCAAGGGATAACAACTTTTGCAATGGTTGTGGAGCAAAGTTAAGGCTCAAGAATCGCTACTTTGCTCTCCAGCTCTTGGGTTCAGGAGGATTTGCCAACATATACACCGTTTGGGATTTGCGGTCGAAGACAGAAAAGGTGCTGAAGGTCTTGCTGGATAATAAACCGAAGGTATTGCAACTATTTCAGCAAGAGGCAGATGTTTTGCAACGTCTGGATCATCCAGGCATTCCCAAAGTTGAGCAAGATAGCTATTTTGTCGTCAATCTAGGTCTTGAGCCACACCCAGACCTGCACTGTTTGGTGATGGAAAAAATCAACGGTTCAACCTTGGAGCAAATGCTTATAGATCATCCTCAGGGATGTCCAGAGATGTTAGTGCGGGACTGGCTCTACCAGGCAGCAGAAATTTTACAGGTCTTGCACAGTTGTGGAGTGATTCACCGTGACATCAAACCCTCAAACTTAATGCTGCGGCAAACCACGGGAGAGCTAGTGGCGATTGATTTTGGGGGAGCTAAACAATTGAGTGTGGGTTCTGAGTTTTCTCAGAATGATTCGACTCGGTTGATTACTCCAGGTTACTCTCCACCGGAACAGATAGCTGGTGCAGCAATTGGACCGGCTGCTGATTTCTATGCCCTGAGCCGAACCATGATTCATTTACTGACGGGTATTGAGTTGAAGGATTTACAAGACCCAGTAACTGGTGAATTTCGATGGCGAGAGCAGGCAGTGGTAAGTCATGACTTGGCGGACTTGCTGGATGAAATGCTCAGCGTAGTACCCCAACAACGACCAACAACTACGATTGAGATTCATCTGCGTCTAGGTATGACTCCTAGCCCTAGCTACCAACCTACCCCAGCACCAGTATTTTCCTCAGCACCAGTTTCTTCGTTTCAAGGAAATCAGGTAGCTGCTCTGGGGTTATCTAGCCCTAAATTAACACAATCTGTGACAGGGTTGACTCATTCGATCACATCCGTAAAAGATTCCCTCTTAGCAGTAGTGATCACCATCGCACTAGCTTGTCTCGATAGTGTTTGGGAGATGTTCCTCGGAGCTTTTGGGGGAGTTTTTTGTGCAACGGTTGGGTTTATGGTACTGAATTGGACAAGTCTTGGGGAGAAAGTGACAAATTGGCTCTCTGGGGAACTGTCTATAATCTTGCCTTCGGTGCAAATAACAATGTGGCAAGAAATGCTATTGTTTGCGGCTGCTGGCTTAGGTACAGCTTGGGGATTGACGGCTGCAGGAGGCTTTGGTCAGCAGCGGCGCTTTTTAGTGGCAGGGATAATGGGTATTTTTGGTTATAGCCTGGGATGGTTGATGTGGCAGGCAACGGTACCTACAGTATTATTGGTTTCTGATGTAGCTGACCAGGGGTTGCTGATCTGGATTACTGCGGTTACAGTAATGCTCCTGGTACTAGGATTAGGGCTACCCAGCCATAATCTGATTCATGCTTTAGTGGTGGCAGCAGGAGCTGGTGGCGTATTTGGGGGTCTAGTGTCATCTGATTTATTGCCAGCCGGATTTGTGGTTAATATCTTTTCTTTTTCTAGAACCGGTAAACTGGATTTCTATCACCCGATGGCTTTTTTTGCTATGTTGGCTATCTTAGAAGGATTTTGGCTAGGGGTGAGTTATTACCTGCTAGTGCCAGTAATGCGTTGGTTCGGCTGGCGTTAAGGGAGTCGGGAATAGGGAACAGAGAACGGGGAAAAAATCACGTCAGCATAAGCGCTACGCCCACGCGTGCGCGTTCAGCATTCAGCTTAAGCTGAATGCTTACAAAATCACGAACAATACAACAGCAGGGAATCGGTTTTCTTATGATTTTCTCAGTTAGATATCACGTCTTTTTCACTGTAAGTATGAATACTTAATATTAAGTCCAGTTGAGGAGCTATCCTTGAGAGTTATTGGTTAATTAACAATTTTCTCTTAAAACAGGGCGCTAATAATAGGTAATGGCTGTTCGCGTAGCGTGTGCGTAGCACATAGGCTGATCGCTGATAGGTTGATAGTGACTAAACTTCAGATTGTTTTGAGTATTTTTGGAAATTTTGATAAAAATGCAAGCATTACACACTAGTCAATTTCAAACTACAGCTACTCTTTCACTTCAAGAAAAAAACCTCAATTCTCATGAAAGCTCCTATTGTCGCAGTTTATTACAGACCATGTCTAATCACTGGCCTAAACGAGCACAAGTGAAGAAGAAGGAGCCAGATCAGAAATTCGATCCAAGTTTGAAAGACTTTCGCGTGGATTTGTTGCCATTTAAAAACCATCCTCGTTTCTTAGAAGCATCAGAGGAAATCCAGAATCAAATTCTCTCGTGTGGCTGGCTGGCTTACAATGAGAAAACTATCGCCATTGAATTAAAAATAGTTGTCCCTGCCTGTTCCGATATTGTTTATAAAAATGTACCGGGAACAGAGGATGACATCAGTCAGAAGATTGCGATCGAGACACTTACAGATGAAGCTTTCCACGTGTTACTAGTAAACAACGCTTGCTCAATTACCCGGAAGCAAAGGGGTTTGGAGTCGCTGAGGTTGCCGGAGTTCAATCTTGTGATGAAGATGCTTCAGGAGCAAGACCGCTGGTCGGAAGATTGGCAAAAAATTATCGTTAAGTTGGTAACGGCGATCGTCTCCGAAGTTTTCATAAGTGACTATCTTAAGCTTTTAGCAGAGGATAGCACAATCCAGCCATTCAACAGATTGACAGTTGATATGCATCGCCGCGATGAGATGGCTCATAGCCCTATCTTTAAGAATTTGGCTAAGTTGGTTTACAGCAAGCTGACTACAGAACAGAAGGAATTCTTCATGGAGATGCTGCCCAAGCCAGTTAACTGGTTTGCCAATATCGAGCTTGGTGTATGGGAAGCAATGTTGGCTCAGATCGGCTTTCCACATACTAAAGAGGTGATTGGTGATTGTGCCAAAGACAACGAGGTTAACCTGATGCGCATTGATTATAACGGGATTACTAAGCTGGCCCAAGAGTTAGGCATTTTAGACTGCCAGCGTGGGCTCGATAGCTTTGCCCAGGCAAATCTTATTAACTGAAAATTCAGGTCACGCCGAAAATTAAGATGAGTGCATCTCATAGTTATAAAAAAGAAAGAGCTAAGCATCTAGCTATCAGCTACCTCACAGGCTAGAAGCCTGTGCCACCTCGCGAAAAGCTTATGGGCTATCGGCAAGCTAAAGGAACAGCTTTTGAATAAGCGCACCTAAGCGATCTTGGGGAGGCAGCGCGGTCTTGGAAGTTCTCCCCACTCGCCCTTTGCATCAACACAGCTGCGGAAGCAAGTTCCGCACACAGACCCATGCGCCACTCGCCCTTTGCATCAACACAACAGGTAAGCAAAAGTTATGACTAAAAATGCGATTGCAATCACACACGTTACGTTTGAAGATCTAGGCAGTTTAAATCAGGTTCTTGATCGACAGGGTTATCATGTCACCTACAATAAGGCTGTTGATCTAGTTGATCTAGATAAGATAGATTTTCTCTATCCAGATTTGGTCATCATTTTAGGCGGACCGATTGGAGCCTACGACGAACGGGATTATCCTTTTTTAACAAAAGAACTTCATATCCTGGAGCAGCGTTTAGCAGCTAATTTACCCACCATAGGTATATGCTTGGGGGCTCAACTGATGGCAAGGGCACTGGGGGCAAGGGTATACCCTGGTGGTGTCAAAGAAATTGGCTGGGCACCCATAGAGCTTAGCGATGCAGGTCAAAAGTCACCTTTGAACTATTTAGCCAAAGAACATACTGCCGTCCTACACTGGCATGGTGATACTTTTGACCTTCCTGATGGTGCTACTCATCTAGCCTCTAGTTCAAAGTACAACAACCAAGCCTTTAGCTGGGGTGAATGTAGTTTGGCTTTACAGTTTCACCCAGAAGTAACTGCTGCAGGACTAGAGCATTGGTTTGTTGGTCACGCCTCCGAAATTAGTTCAACTCCCGATCTTAGTGTTGCCAAATTGCGCAGAGATACAGCTATGTTTGCCCAAAAATTAGAGTCTCAAGCTACGTTATTTTGGGAAACATGGCTCAAAGAACTACAACTATAGGGTTTGTATTGGAATGTTAAACATATTTGCTTAGGCAAGAGGCAAGATAAGCATTTAGTCGTCAGCTGTCAGCCGTGAGCTAAAGGCTCACGCTGCGCGAACAGCTTTCCGTAACTCAGATTATACCACTACGGATTAAGGTGTTTGAGATTGATACAAGCAGCAAAAGGTGCGACCCGTGGCGAATTTAATTCTTAATCCGGAAAGCGCACCTAAGCTGTTGTAGTAAACTGCATGCATGAATGCCTCTTACTTTGGGCGTAGCGCTATAAACGAATGCTTACCTATTTTATTCAAAACCGGTTTGCTCCTCAAGTAGCGTGCCCGTAGCACATAAGCTTATAGCTTACGAGGCAAGAGGCAAAATTCAATCAATTATAGAGTAATTTTGGGTAAAAAAAACGGTAGTAGCTTTTTATAATGATCAGAAATGCTATAATAGTTGATAGAACATGGAATAACGAAAGAATAGCAAAGATTAATCTAGGCTTGATTGTGACGATGCGGTTTTATTATGGTTTTCTAAGGGATATATCAGGTAATTTTAAGAAAAGAGTCTTATCCTTAAGATTAAGTCCGGTTGAGTATTTATCGAAGGGTATTGGTTAATTAAAAATTTTTCGTTAAACAGTAAATTTCTTTCGGACGCTTTCTTGATTAGAGGTGATTGAGATGACTAACACTATAGCACGTTGGAAATTAACTAAGGCTCGTCTTATAGGCTCTGGTGCTTTTTTATTGGGGATATTGCTACCAACTACTCTTTATGGCTTACCTGCTAAGACGATTGAGATCGGTAATCGTAAGACTGTATTTAACCGTGCTCCGCGTTTAGTTAGGGCAGCTACGAGCTTTACTAGAGTAAGGGTTCCATCAACGTACCAATTCACCCTCAGATTACCGGAAGATGCTGGAGAGTCTTTGCAAGCTGTAACGATTACCCAGAATAAAACTAATATCGATAAAGTCAAATTTGATCCGATAAAGAGTGGTGCATTTGTGGGCGATTCTTTTGCTGGTGGCTCATCCCTAACCTTGGCTAATATTGGCGGAAGTGAATCGTCTAACTCGGATCAAGTAACGGTTGTGTTTGATCCACCGGTTGCTCCTGGTGAAACCATTACAGTTTCGGTTAGAGCTAAAGAAAATCCTGAGTTTAGTGGTTCTTATTTATTTGGAGTCACCGCTTTTTCCACTGGAGATAATAGCCCTGGTTTATTCCTAGGTAGCCGTAGGTTGTTTTTTGATGAGTTTGGAGACTAACTGACAAGTGGGTTAGTCCTAGTGTAAGCTATCAGCTATCAGTTATCAGTGATCAGCTATCAGCTATCAGCTATCAGCTATCAGTGGGAAGTTTAGGTAGGGTGGGCAGTGGATTACACCGATCAGCTGGGGTTTATTTGTTGGTACCGACTGCCCACCATTGGATTAATGGCTTGGAACCAGTGTATTGAACAAATGATGGCTTGACCGGAATAGTTACAACTGGAGCTGAAGTCTTATCAGAAAGAACGACAGTATCGAAAAGCGATTGGCCGTAGGCCACGCTACGCGAACGCTTTTGTGATCGCACTCAGCCGATGGGAATAGTTAAACACAGAGAAATGATTATAATGCTTCGATTATGACAGTGCCACCTTCCACAGCTTGAATCCGCAAGTCGTAGCCGTAAAGTAAACTCATTCCGACCAACGGATCAGTTTCAGTTTCATTGACAGGAATGCTTTGGTATTCACCATCCCAGATCACAGTTGCCGCATATACCTCAAAGGTGGCTTCGCTACCATCACCCAAAGTTCCTCGCTCAACTCCAGTCCAAGGTAAATTTAGGGCAATGATGGTTTGGCGGGGCAAGCTTAAGAAACCTGTATAACCAGTATCAATAACAGCGTCAATCACTTGCCTTTGGGAATTTTCATTACCAACGACTAGCCGAATCGTTGCCTCACAGTTTGTATTTACCACACCGTACATCATACATGTTGTTTGAGGCTCCGTGCGCCGAAACGGTGAACAGCTCGATGCCCAATCCGAACAATCCAAGGCTGGGCATTTGGTAGTCGCTCAAACAAACCATTTGTAGCACTGAGAATATCATCAGCCAGCTCAAAGTCGCCAGTTTCAATGTCAATCGCTACGATTCTGCCATGATTGCCTGGTTCAACCAAAGGGCGTACTTTAGTCTGATAGATGTAATCTCCACGCCTAGCAAATTCTTCTTTGCTATAGCGAGGTTGCCGAACTACCATTGGTTTGACCTCTGTTCAAGATTAGCTTAGACCATGATTATAGCCTGAACTTAATGGGTGCATCTCAAAGTCGTAAATCTATAACTTAGGTAACTCGAAAGCTGAAGTTTTATCAGAAAAAACGACAGTATGGAAAAGCGTTCGCGTAGCGTGACCAAAGGTCAATCGCATTTTTAATCCCAGTCACCTGATCGGAATAGTGAAATACAGTAAACTGTGGGAAAAGGGGAGTCACATCAGCAACTGGCTCCCCTTTTTACTGGCTGCATAGCTATTTACTAAAATTACAAACTTGTGTAGTTTACCTATTTTATAAATCCTAGAAATTGCTTTCAGTAATTTTAGTATTAATCTCCCCATAATCCGCTATTTTACTATACAATTTACTACACTGAATACCATGACATTAATGAGAGGAATTATCTCTTTTTGATGAGATGGTTTTTAGGATTAGTCTAGAATTAAAAAATAGAAATGAGCGAACCCATAGCTGACTATGACAATCCTTGGAAAGAAGCATTACAAGCCTATTTTGATTCATTTTTGCAGTTTTGTTTTCCCGAAGTTCACACTCTGATTGATTGGAATCAGACACCTAAATCCCTTGATACAGAGCTACAGCAGATAGTTGGTGCAGCTGAATCAGGAAAACGAATCGCTGATAAATTATTCCAGGTCTGGCTCTGTAGTGGAAATGAAACTTGGGTGTTGATTCATGTAGAGGTACAAAGCCAAAAAGAATCAACCTTTGCTAAGCGAATGTACCAATATCATTACAGGGCATTTGATCTGTACGAAAAACCTGTGATTAGCTTAGCGGTATTGGGGGATGAGAATGCGTCTTGGTCTCCATCCTCCTATGAATATGGCTTGGGAGGTTGTCGCCTGAGTCTAGAATTTCCGATAGTTAAATTACTCAACTATCAGTCAATGTGGCAGGTATTGGAATCAAGTACTAATCCCTTTGCTGTAGTGGTAATGGCTCATTTGAAGACGAAAGCTACCCATAAACAACCAATGGAGCGCAAGCGATGGAAGTGGTACCTGGTTCGGAGACTTTTTGAACGAGGTTATAGTAAAAACGATATAGTGAAGCTGTTCCAGTGTATTGACCAAATGATGGCTTTACCGGAAGAGTTAGAACTGGAGCTGAATCAAGAACTTGAACGTTATCAGGAGGAAAGACAGATGCCTTTGATTAGTCGAGTCGAAGAAAGGGCAATGAAGAGGGGTCTGGAACAAGGACTTCAACAGGGACTTCAAGAAGGACTTCAACAAGGACTTCAACAAGGACTTCAACAAGGACTTCAAGAATCTCGGGAAAGCTTTCAAGGGACAGTGGTTAAAATTTTACAAAAGCGGTTTGAATCGGTATCACCGGAATTGGTGGCAGCGATTAATTGCATAGAGGATATCTCTGTGTTGAAACAGTTGATTGATATCTCTCTTGAGAGTAACTCCCTGGAGGAATTTGAGCAGCTATTGGCACAACATCAGGTTAGTCAGGACAATTGAAGAGTATGGAAACGGGCAAGATGCCCGTTCCACTAAGTTGATGTAGGGTGGGCAGTGCATCAAACAGAGCAAATCAGCTGGGCGGATGTTGCTAAGCACTGCCCACCATGGAATTAATCACTTGCAGCCACTGTATTGACTAGATCATGGCTTTACCGGAATAGTTATAAGAGAAGTTGATGTAGGGTGGGCAGTGCATCAAACAGATAAAATCAGCTGGGCGGGTGTTGCTAGGCACTGCCCACCATGGAATTAATCACTTGCAGCCACTGTATTGACTAGATCATGGCTTTACCGGAATAGTTACAAGAGGAGCTGAATCAAGAACTTGAACGTTATCAGGAGGAAAGACAGATGCCTTTGATTAGTCGAGTCGAAGAAAGGGCAATGAAGAGGGGTCTGGAACAAGGACTTCAAGAATCTCGGGAAAGCTTACAAGAGACAGTGGTTAAAATTTTACAAAATTACTTTGAATCCGTATCACCGGAATTGGTGGCAGCGATTAATGCCATAGAAGATATCTCTGTGTTGAAACAGTTGATTGATCACTCTCTTAAGAGTAACTCCCTTGAGGAATTTGAGCAGCTATTGGCACAACATCACTCCCGACTCCCTACAACTTAATGCAACTCAATGGAATAATAATCCAAACCACCTTCTCCTGGACCCTGAGTCCACCGTGAATCAGGTTTCCAAGCACCATCTTTTTCTTCCCGGCGGCGAGTGCGGACAGTGAGCTGATTACCTTCAAATATCAGTAGATTATATTGCCAGGGATAACCAGTTCTTAGTTCAAGGGTGGGTGCCCCAAAGGTGCCAGCACAAATTCCATCAAGTTTGCGCCCTGATGGACTGAGGTCGTAACGGAAAAGACTGGTTTCGGCTTTGTGGATATGTCCATGCAGGAAAAAGCGGAATCCAGCAACAGCAAGTTGTTCGATGAATCCTTGGTCGATAATCCTATCGCTTCCAGCACTATTGAGGGGATGGTGCCAAACCGCTATTTTCAGGCAGTTGTGGTAGTCTGAGTTACGGCGAATCTCGGTCAGGGCGTTGGTCAGAGCAATTGGGTGAATGCTAGCACGGTCTTTGAAGTGGTGATCCAGTTCCCAAGCAGAGTTTAGTCCTAGAATCAGCAACTTTTGGTCTGGGAAATGGTCGATAATGGCTTGCTGGTGATAGTCGAGGGGATAGGGTTGACCTTTGATAGCGTGATAGAAGTCACTGAAATGGGCAAAGCGTTGTTGATATATAGCTTCATCTCGGACTCGAATAACATCTTCACTGACTTTGATGTAGTGACCGTCTTTTAGCTCACCCTCGTAGTCTTCGAGATCCCATAACTGATAAGCCCGCTTTCCTAGTTTCCAGTTTAGGTCATGGTTACCGGGAACTAGAACAATTTGCTTGGGGTCTAGGGGGAAGTCTTGACAGAGGTTGTCGAGAAACTGTTGTGCAGCCTGGTATTCGTCTGGAGTGGAATAATTCGCGATATCACCGGAGAGGATAAGAGCATCAAGGTGAGGGATTTGAAGGTCTTGCTTGAGGTCTTGGGCGAGTTGGTTTGACCAACGGGTAGCTTCCTCAGGGATGGTGATGTGGAGGTCCGAAAGGTGGAGGATGTATATGGTTTGATTGGTAATAAATTTGGGAGGATCGGGTTTGGGAGTAGCTTTGGGACAATAGGTTGGGTTGTAGAATTGGTAGCGCTCTTGAATGGCTTGAATAGCTTTCATGGTTTTCTCAACAGCATATTTATCATTAGTTGCTGCCAATTCTTCGTTGTTCAGGCGATTAATTAGTTTAGGGATAGTGGATTCTGTCCCGATTTTTCCCAGAGCTTCTGCCGCACTACTACGCACATAAGAGTCGTGATCATCCAGCAATTTAATTAAGGAATCGATGGTGGCTTCTGTCCCGATTTTTCCCAGAGCTTCTGCCGCACTACTACGCACATAAGAGTCGTGATCATCCAGCAATTTAATTAAGGAATCGATGGTGGATTCTGTCCCGATTTCTCCCAGAGCTTCTGCCGCCCTTCTACGCACATCAGAGTGGTCATCATTGAGCAATTTAATTAAGGAATCGATGGTGGCTTCTGTCCCGATTTTTTCCAGAGCATATGCCCCACGAATACGCACCCAAGAGTCTTCATCATCCAGCAATTTAATTAAGGGGTCGATGGTGGCTTCTGTCCTGATTTTTCCCAGAGCACCTGCCGCACTACTACGCACCCAAGAGTCTTCATCATCCAGCAATTTAATTAAGGGGTCGATGGGGGCTTCTGTCCCGATTTTTCCCAGAGAATATGCCGCACTACTACGCACCTGCCAGTGGTCATGATTGAGCAATTTAATTAAGGGGTCGATGGTGGCTTCTGTCCCGATGTTTCCCAGAGCTTCTGCCGCACTACTACGCACCTGCCAGTGGTCATGATTGAGCAATTTAATTAAGGGGTCGATGGTGGCTTCTGTGCCGATTTTTCCCAGAGCTTCTGCCGCACGAATACGCACATCATAGTGCTCATCATCCAGCAATTTAATTAAGGGGTTGATGGTGGCTTCTGTGCCGATTTCTCCCAGAGCTTCTGCCGCACTACTACGCACATCATAGTCGTGATCATCCAGCAATTTAATTAAGGGATCGATGGTGGCTTCTGTGCCGATTTTTCCCAGAGCTTCTGCCGCACGAATACCCACATCATAGGAGTCATCATCCAGCAATTTAATTAAGGGGTCGATGGTGGCTTCTGTGCCGATTTTTCCCAGAGCTTCTGCCGCACTACTACGCACATCATAGGAGTCATCATCCAGGAATTTAATTAAGGGGTCAATCGCCACTTCTATCCCGATGTTTCCCAGAGCTTCTGCCGCACTACTACGCACATTTAATTCTTCATCATCCAGCAATTTAATTAACCGGTCGATGGTGGCTTCTGTGCCGATTTTTCCCAGAGCTTCTGCCGCACTACTACGCAACCAAAAGTGGTCATCATGCAGACATTTAATTAACGGTTCAATCGTGGCTTCTGTCCCGATGTTTCCCAGAGCATCTGCCGCACGAATACGCACATTTAATTCTTCATCATTCAGCAATTTAATTAAAGGGTCGATGGTGGCTTCTGTGCCGATTTTTTCCAGAGCTTCTGCCGCACTACTACGCACATAAGAGTCGTGATCATCCAACCATTTACTTAGCTCAGGTATCGCTCTGTCTGATGCAGTTATTCCCAACAGTTCAATCTTAAAAAACTTCGGAACCTCTAACCGGGCTACCAACTCGACAGTCTGCTCCTGAAACTCCGGTTTTACTGCTACTACTAACCTGGCTCCCAGTTGCCAATCCACATCTAAGCCTAACCTTACCACCCGGTTTGCTTGCTTTTGATTGTCTACCAATTCCAGCATCAGAGCCAGAGTTTCTGTCCATTTCAAATAATTGAGATAGTTCTGTTGTAACTCCTGATCACTAAGACGTGGTAATTGCTTCAATAAATATTCTGCTGTATAGTATTCTTGGATCAGTTGGTGTCGAAACTCAATCAATTCTCCTGATTGTTGAATCAAGTGATGGTTTAGTAAGTCATCAAGCCAAGTCTTGGCGCAAACATTAGGATTGACAACAGCTTTCTTAAGTAGATAATTAGTTAAAATTTCTTCAGCTTTTGTTTTAGCAATAGCAACGCTGATATCCTCGGGTTGATCGGGGTTATCCCCTGTTGTCATCACAAACCCTAACTGTTGCAGCAGCTCAGGCCAAAATTTTCTTGAGTTATTATCGGAAACCTTAACATCCTGCTTGATTTCCTTAGAATAAGACTCGGTTAAGCGAAACACTAAACCCAGATTTGACGGTATCTCTCCCTGAGCCTGAAACAGGGAACATAGCATCCACAATAGTAGGGGGGTTTCCCCAAACTCCCGTAAGCGATCGCCCAACTGCTCAAGCATCTGCTCCCCCTGTTGTGGCAAATACTTTCGGACAAACTCCGACATTTGCTCTGTACTCAAGGGTTGCATTTCCAACTTCTTCTCAATCCCCAAGTCACCACCAACTCCTAAATCCCTAGTGGTGAAAATCATGGGAGTACGCTTCTGGTAATCCTTCCGAAACTGAGTCAAATCGGAGCGTGCTGCTTCTGACGGTAGCTCGTTCACGCCATCGATCAGTAGCAAGAATTGTCCCTCAAACAATAGTCTTTCGATATCGGTAGAGTCGAGCAGTACACCATGGCGTTTCAGAAAATTCCGCACTAACTCCAGCACCGATGTCTGGTAATATCGCAGTTCCACCAGCACCGGAATTTTCCCTTGTATCCCTTCATCTGCCAGCAATTGCACTAAAGCAGTGGATTTGCCTGAACCCGGACGTCCCACCAGTAAGACATGGTCATCAGCATACTTGCGCAATCCTTCTAGGATAGGCAAGCGTTCAGTTTCTTCCCGATTTTGGTTTCTTTGTGGCTGCTCCGACTTGATGGTTTGCACCATCAGGCCAAAATCAAACAGCCTAGGGGTCTGTTGCTGCTGCTTGCGCTTGCGGTCTTCGACATCGGTGAGGGTATAAACTTGCCACCATTGGGCGTAGGTGTTACGGATTGATGCTAGATAGGGATCCCAAGTGACCATCTTCAGGTTGAAGGTTAGTTGGTTGAAGGTTTAATCGGGTTGAAAGTTGAAGGTTAAAAGTTTAAAGTTGAAGGTTTAATCGGGTTGGAGGTTTAATCGGGTTGAAGGTTAGTTGGTTGAAGGTTGAACGCGATTGCGTGGCCAAAGGCCAAGGTTATCAGGATTGAACTAGAATGCGATCGCATGATTGTAGAGGCACTATCGGAATAGTAAGCGATCGCATGATTGTAAAGGCACTATCGGAATAGTAAGCGATCGCATCTGTGATAGATAGTAGCAAACTGGCTTGATGCCAGTTCTACCAATTAGTTGTAGAGGCACTATCGGAATAGTAAGCGATCGCATCTGTGATAGATAGTAGCAAACTGGCTTGATGCCAGTTCTACCAATTAGTTGTAGAGGCACTATCGGAATAGAATGCGATCGCTTTTAGCGGAAGCGAAGCTTCATCGCGTAGCGTGGCCTATGGCCAATCGCATTATTTCTAGATAGCAGGAAACAGGCAAGATGCCTGTTCCACCAATTGTAGAAGCATTATCGGAATAGTAAGTGATCGCATTCTCGTTCCCTGTTCCCTATTCCCTGTTCCCTGTTCCCTATTAAAGAGAGCTAGAATCAAGACTTGCGGCTTCACCAGGAGTTTCAGGCAAGTGTATACCACACTCTTGCTTAAGGCCATGAAAACGGGTATCCCGTTCATCCTGATCATCAAAGGATAAAGGTCGGCTGGAATGCCAATCACCGACGGTTGTATAACCCTCATCAAACATAGGATGATAGGGTAAGTCGTGAGCGGTGAGATACTGATAGATATCCCTAGAGTGCCAGTTAAGAATTGGCAAAATCTTGTGCTGCTCTCCCTGCTTGTTAACCCAGCCCATTGTCTTGCGGTGGTCAGTCTGTTGCTTGCGCAATCCTGCTAACCATCCCGTTGCGTTTAGTTCCCGCAAAGCGCGCTGCATCGGTTCCACCTTGCGGATCTGGTCGTAGCGGTTGAGGGATTCTACATCATTCTTTTCCCAGAGTCTGTCATACAAGGCTTCCATCCGTGCTGGACTCATGGCAGACTGGTACACTTTTACATTCAACTTGAGCCGTTCGATCAACTCCTCGGCAAATCGATAGGTTTTCACCGGTAGGTAGCCGGTATCTATCCAAATTACTGGTATATCTGGCACCACAGTAGTGACCAAGTGCAGCATGACCGCTGACTGGATCCCAAAGCTGCTACTCATCACTAAGCCATCACCAAAAGTTTCAGCTGCCCATTCTACGATTTTGGTAGCACTAGCCTCAGCAAGTTGCTGATTCACTGCTTCCAAATCCAGCTCAATTTGGTTTGATGTCACCCCGGTCATGGGCTCTAACTGCTGAGATTGAGGCTGATTTGTGTTTCCATTCCCATCGAAGTGATCACGGCTTTCGATAGGTGCAGCCTGTTGATTTCCAGAAGCTTGATCAGAAGCGATCAGATTCAGTCGCGGCATGGTGGTAGTGTCTTGTTTTTACTCTGGATATATTGCTATGGTAGTTTATTCGTGAATAATCTCTTTGGGGAAAGGCAAGAGGCAAGAGGCAAGAGGCAAAAGGCAAGAGGCAAGAGGCAAAAGGCAAAAGGCAAAAGGCAAGAGGGAACCCTGATCTGACTCCCGACTCCCGACTCCCGACTCCCGACTCCCGATTCCCTACTCCCTATAATCTTAAGAATCTTCTTCAGTGATCGGCTCGCCGATATCAAATATAATCACAAATTGAGCATCGGGCATTAGCCGTTTCAGAGCCTGCATATGACCCTCCGCATCGGATCGTTTACGGAACCGAGCAACAATTACTCGTTGCATCTTGGGCAATAGGCGCACCACCACCCATGGATGTAGGCGTTCAGCATAGGACATAATCTAATGTATCTCCTGTTATAAGGGGTCCTAGAGCCAGCCTTCAGCCTGGAATATCTTCAGGCTGGCTCTTCCCGTTGAACGTTTAACGTCTGGGGCAATTTTATTATAACATAAAAAATATTTTATTATAACATATTTTAAAAACTTTTGTAACAAATTTTGGGGGGAATCGGGAATCGGGAATCGGGAATCGGGAATCGGGAATCGGGAATCGGGAGTCGGGAGCCGGGAATAGAGACTCAATGGAAAATTTGTAGATATAAAAAAACCAGCCATTGAGAGGGGCTGGTGATACTTGCTGTGTTGGGAGGAGAAAACCTAGGGCCAATACGATTACAGTGTGCCTTTATCCCTGGCTGTGAGCTCAAGGTCTTAAGGACGTAGTGGTCCTCGGGTAATCAGTTATGTAAACAAATGTAACGAATATTTGCAGATTACGCAACATTTCTTAATAGTTTTTTTAGGGAATCGGGAATCGGGAATCGGGAATCGGGAATCGGGAGTCGGGAGTCGGGAGTCGGGAGCAAGGCCAACGGATGATCGCTGACAGCTAACGGCTGACCGCTTATAGGTTATTCTTCATTTTTCTGGATCGATTAAAATAGTTTTTGGTTGCTCAACATCAAATAGAGAAGCGGACAAAAGAATAACTGGTTTGTTGGTTTGGTTTTCACCATAATGAACCATTCCGCTAGATTCAACTAGAGAATCTCCAACCGTTAGTTGTGTAGTTTGCCCTGGTTGCAGAATTAATTCTGTGCCATTAGCTTTCCTTACTTTAGCCTCTCCTTTCACAACAGTAAACGTTAACGTGCCAGCCTCTATTACTCCAATTTGCATTCCCGTATGAATATGAGGAGGGAGTTTTGTTCTGGGTTTGATGGTATGGCGAATAAGTTCCAGAATTTACTTTTTTTCTTGAGTCGGATAACCACTACCTAACACTTCACTGGCAACAGATTGAGTGTAACTATTGGGTGAGGAGGTTTCTTGGCTGTTAACAACTATACTGCTAAAAGTTAAGATAGCTAATGGTAAAATTAGAGACAGTTTTTTCATACTATAGTGTTTGGATTTGGGTTGTGAATACAAGAAACATGAAACATTCTCTAGCAACTATCATCCCAGTGATTGATCCGTTCTGCTCAACCCCATCCGATGGTGGGCAGTGTCTAGCAACTATGATCCCAGTGATTCATCCGTGATCCACTGCCCACCCTACATCTACTATTCCGATGGTGAGCAGTGTTTAACCCAGTGGTGCGTTACGGGGGGACTTTCCCAAGGCTGGCTACGAGGTTGAAAATTACGGCGAGCCCCCCTAACGCACCCTACGGAACTATATCAACCCCATCCGATGGTGGGCAGTGTCTAGCAACTATGATCCCAGTGATTGATCCGGTCTCATGCACTGCCCACCCTACATCAACTTCCCGATTCCCGATTCCCGATTCCCGATTCCCGATTCCCGATTCCCGATTCCCGATTCCCTCGTAATAATTTCATGCTCCCACTTGGGAAATCAGATAAGCGCCGGATAGGGCTGCTACTGTGGCGAGGATGGTAATCCAAATGGGATAGTAGCTGCGAATTACTTTATCGTCTTCGATACTGATGGTTTCAATATCAATCCAGGGATTAACACCCCGGCGAAACCAACCGGTGACAATCACGGTCTGGTTAACTAAATTACTAACACGGGTGGGTTGAGGTAGGATATTACCTAGTGGTCCGAGATAGGAACAGTAATTTAGTCTGACTAAACCTGTTGAGGTTTGTAATATTAAATCTTGTCCGAGCCAATTGCGTAATCCCGAACGTCCTAATAATTTTCCGCTTAAGAGAACAGGACGACTATCGGGAGGTAGGGTAGCGTTAGTGGCGAAATAATCTCCTAAGTCGGGGTCAGTACCAATATTAGTAGGTTTAAGGTCGGGAAAGTAATTATTAATCCAGAGAAAGACACTGATACTAAAGGCAATTAAGATACAAGCATCGATAAAGGAATTGGCATTATGTAGCCAAATTAGCTGCCAAATGTCGAGCAGGTCAGATAGTTTACCAATTATCCAAAGTATCCCTCTTAGGGCTGCCCCCATTATTACTCCAAAAATTAGGGTACTTTGTAGCAGGGGTAAGGCTTTGTAACTGTTGCTGAGTTTAGAGAAAAATTCAGCTCGATTGCGACTGGCAGGAATTAAAGCGGGTAACTCTAGTTCGGCATGAAGCTTGAGAAAGTGGGCGTAGCGCTTAGGTAAATGTAAGCGTTCTCCCAGTAGGGGATGGGCAGAGTTGATGATTAACCAGTAGCGGTAGGGATTAGTACAGTCCCATTTTAAGATGTCTTCAAAGGGGGTGGTGGGGGAAAAACTGCCGATAACCATGGCTTGCTGATAACCGACGGGGAGTAAGACATCAAAGCTTTCTAATAGCCCACTGGTTTGGCCGGAAATTTGGATGTCTTCGCTTATCCCTAGGGCAATTTTTAGTAAGGCGCGGGTCAAGCCATTGGGATTACCAGTGATTGAGATGGCGATGCGATCGCTATAGTAAACCCTAGCTCTAGATAACCATAACAGCGGTAAGCTCAATACCCAGTAAATGCTGTAACTGAGGGAAGCAAGGGTACCGGTAATTCCTAAAAGGATTGCGCTTAACCATCCCCTAGCACCAGGTAATTTAACCAGGAGTAATTCCTTTAGTTTCTCTGCCCACTGAGGGATTTGCCAATAGATGGTGTAAGGGATTTGAATAATTAGTACCCCTAGGGACATCAACATGAAATCCCGATTGATAATATGTCCTAGCTGACCGGCGTAGATGTTGGCAATTTCATCATCTTTGAGCTGGTCTAATAATCCCTGACTAACTACAATGCGAGCAGTGCGAGGTAAGTTACCATAGGTCAGGGCTACGGTGGCGTCTGTGGGTAAGATTTTTAAGGTCGGTAAGGGCAGACGTCGTTTGCGGCAAACCTTTTGGATGACTTTAGCGGATTCTGGATGGCGGGAAGCTAGTTGAGTTAGGGATAGGGGTTCAAGACCATGAAACTGTTTTAGCAATCCATCCATTAACCACGGCGATAGGATAAATAGGATTGCTAAGGTAATTCCTAGGGCTAGAGTTGGGTCACGGTATAACAATTGGAAGGGTTGGAACCACGGTAACTCTACCAAGATGGAATTGATGGTTTCCATGGCGAATTCTACTAGAACCCGCAGTAGCCAAAAAAATGCGATCGCAACCGTGATTGCTACTAACCACAACCGTTCCATCTTGGGAGATTTCAGGGGATGCCAATGCTGGGCTCGTCCACAGTTGCGCCATCGAGGACGAGGAGTGTAGAGGGTGGGAATATCCGGGGGAGAGTAGGGAACTGGTAATAGGGAAGAGGATGAAGCAGTCTGGTTTGGTTTACGGCTCAGTTTCAGTGGGCTAGACGCCTTATCCTCTAGGGGAGTAAACCCTGTGGCATCAGCAGGGGACTTAGCAGCAATAGGATACTTGGTAATTAACTCAGTCTCAGTTTTAGCTGCCCATTCCTGTATCTGGGGGTCAGGGTGTTCCCTCAGGTGTTGGCAAAGTGCGATCGCTTTTTCCGGTTGACCATGCTTAGGATATGCCTGCACTAGGGATTGAGAGGCTTCCGTCACAATGGAGTCATCCAACTCCATCTCACAGACACCTTCTAAGTGTGCGATCGCATCCTGGTAATTGCCCTGTTTGAGAGCTTCTAGACCAGCTGCCAGAGTTGGATTAGGAATAGATGCCATGAGGTTTCTAGTGTTTGTCCCTATCTTCCTCTAAGATACCCTCGGGCTACGGATTTGATCTCGCCTCAGTTCGATGTAATGAATTCACAGGTGTTGAGCAGTAGGCACGATCCAGAATTCAGTAATAATATAGAGTTTATAAATAGGTCATAAAAACTTAGGCTCATTTAGCCTACATCAAAAAATCCTCGAATCTCTTTCCTAGTCTTAGCTGGTCCTTGATCGGAAGTTTCCTTGATCCATCATCTTTTGTTTACATCTCATTTAAAACCCTAATAGCCCCATTGATTAGGGTGTACCCTAAGAATTGGTGCTGCTGAAATTAAGGATTAATGATTGAAAGCATCAGCCTCTACATCAGCCTCTAGATCCACCCCGGTGCTGCCCCAATTCTGGGGAACTTTGAGAGTTTTTTTCCAAAAAAACGTGGGGTTCTATAAGAGCTTAATTATACCATCATTAAGCAACGCTTGAGAATGAGCTGTTGCTGTAACCAAAGGTTTATTCAGGGTGAAAAACTCATTTGAAAGTTGTTAGGTTGGGACAACAACGTTATTCATTAGTAAATTAAGGGGTAGATAAGTTACCTTAATTGAGCCAATTCAGTGTGATCTACTCATTTGAAAGTTGTGATGAAGCGAATGCATAACGTTACATTCCTAATCCAAGGGCTAGATAAGTTACCCCGATTGATACCATTTAATTTTAAGGACATCATGTCATGACTTCAGAAAATCCAATTCCGCCACAGTTAGGTGATATGCCAAACCCAGAAATTCAGTCCACGGATAAAAATCCGTCTACTGAAGCACTAGTGCAAGAAGGTGTTAACCGCATCGTCACCGAGATTGTTGATTCAGCGCTAGCACGGATTAGCGACCAGCAAGAGCGGCAACTAGTGCGCGATGGTATTGCTGATCTCCTCGGTAACACACTCCAGGAATTGGTTGAGGAAAAACTGAATCAGCAGCAATCTCAGATATCCATGGTTGGAGGCATGGCTATCGGTGATGCTGTTAATACCGGTATTAATGCCGCCAAGCAAGTACAAGACCTAGGCTTTGTGGAGTTTACTGCTGGCTTAATTAACGGCACTTTCGATGCTATTATCGCTGGGACGATCAGACAGATCGAAGCCTATGCTGAGCTGGTTGCTAACCTAGCTAAAACCCTCAAGCAGTTCGAGGCTGAGAATGTCTCTGATGCGGAGATTAACGCACACCTTAATGAAAACTACCCGGATGGAAATGGCGGCACTGTTGTACGGGCGAACTATATATTTCCAAACACACCTACAGACCAAAACACCGGCAATCCTGGCAAGGCTGGTGTTACTAAATTAAAGGAGGTAGCAAGAGCATTAGAAGCAGAAACGGTCAATCTGGAACAACCCCTTAAACTCACTATCACACCAGAGCAGAAGAATTCTTTCACAGTTGCTCAAGTCCAACTAATTCGTCGGAAACTCTCTGAGTCACTGGCACAAAGCTTGATTGATCATCTCCGGGAGATGGCACGGCAGGGTATGGCACGGATTGTGATCACCGATGGTGAAATCTTTTCTAAACTTACCTTTAACGTTACTGCTACCGAAACAGAAACTAGACGAAAAAGCGAGTACGACCGTTTACAAGCTGGCGCTTATCTCCGAGCCAGTGCTAGGTGGGGATGGGGTCGCGCTTCTGTTGGAGCGAACTTCAACAAACTAAAAGTCAAAGCAACCAATGAAAGTTCATTTGATAACGTCACCATGAGTACTGAAATCATTGGTCAGGTTAAAATTCGCTTCCGCACCGAGACCTTCCCAATAGTAGAATCGAACGGATAACTTGATCATCTAATCACTTAAGTATTGCAGCGGGATGATTGTTGTAATAGGGTAGCGCCCAGGGAATAGGAAAAGAGAGGGGAGTTTGGAGATATTTTTATTAAGGGTAATTCCCGATTCCCGATTCCCGATTCCCGATTCCCGATTCCCTGCTCCCTTATTAAGTAACGTCAATCATCCCCTGTGCATCATTACCTATGGCTGACATCACACTAGGCAACTTAATTGCCCTAATCCTTGAAGAAGTATCTGACACCCTCGACCAAAAAAGTTCTGACACTACAGCAGGAACGAATTTAGAGGTTACAGATGTTTATTTTGATATTCCAGCCCATTTATACCTACAAACCGATGGGCAATTTTTAAGTCAAAAGGAAACCACATCACGAGTAATGATTAGTTTACCTTCAACCCTAGAAACTCCCCCTGTCGGTAAACTAGGTCGCATCCGCATGACTATCGCTCCTGAAAAATCACTATAGCGTTTGTATCTAGGTTGTAAACACACGAATTGCCCAAAAAGGCAATAGGCAATAGGCAATAGGCAATAGGGGAAAGAGATTCGGAGTTTTATTGTCTAATAAAAAAAGACCATACAGGTTTAAATATCAAATACAAACGCGCTGATAATACTACCCCATCCGAAGTTCAACATTTTTGCTAGTAAACTACTATGACTAATGAGGAATCATTAACAGCCAGCAACGGCAATACACAAGGTAATATAGACAGCAATAAAGACGAAAACACGGAATGGCAGCTAGCGGATATGGTTGATGCGATCGCTGCTGAAATTGACCGTGCTGAAGATACCCTTTCTTTGAAATCTTATGCCCGTGGCAAGTCGATGGCGATTAAACAGCTTAAACTGGACATAGAAGTTAAGCTGCGCCGTACCTCTGACGGGAAAATCTTATTTCGGACTACAGACCCTGGGGAAAATAGCGCTACTGTTATCAAACTGGATTTTGCCCAAGTCCTAGAAAGCCAGTTACAAGGAGTGCGTAAGCAACTTGATCAACCCATCAGCACCAGGCCCCTGACTACCTTACCTGGTATTACCGAAGCTGAGATCAAACAATTAAATGGGATTGGGATTTACTCAGTTAATGACCTTGAAGGCTACACCCAAACAGCGGCAATGGTAGCTGAACTCAGCCGCAAAACTGGAATTGCTGATTCACGGATTCGGATATGGCGACAGCTACCGTTCTTGAGTGAGGTCAAACCAGCAAAAGGACTACCGGGAAGTCAGGTTGTGATTGAGGGAGGTAATTTTGGCGATCGCGACCCTAATGCCGCAGTTTTGTTCCAAGGTCAACCAGCACAGATTCTGGAGTGGAGCAAGTCCCGTTTAATAGTTACCATGCCCGAAGTAACTGGCTCTGGTGTCTTGTTTGTGGTTATCGATGGTCAAAGCACCAATCTGCTGTCTTGGGAAGCAATCACCGTTGATTTACGAGTGCGCAATATTATTATCATACCAGATCAACCATCAGCAGGAGAGCTGATTACCATTGAAGCTGATCTAATCAATCAAGGGAATAGTTCTTCTGATGCCTTCGAGGTACAGTGGACAGTGGATAACAAGCCCCAGTCAATCCAATCCCATGGTCCGTTGCAGCCCAATCAGCGATCGCAAGACAGTAGTATCCGTCGCCAGCTCAGACTCGAAGCTGGTTCCCACACCATCCGCTTCACTGCTGATCCCAACCACAAGCATTTAGACCTCAACCGAGCTAACAGCACCTTTACCAGAAAGATTGAGGTTAAAGGTCTAAACCAACTAACCATTGCTGATTTTCGTGATATCAATACCCTTGACCCATTAGTGAACATCAACTACCCTTCAGGGGATATAAACTACGGTCCAGGGGATGTGTTGAGCCTAGTCTTCCGTGGTTTGGGTCGTCTTGATCCAAAAACAGGGGCTTTTGTGCCGGATATTGCCACTCGTTGGTGGTGGAGTGAAAATAAGGACAAGAATACTCGAATAATTTCTTTCCAGCTGTCTGAAAATGTGAGTTTCCATGACGGAAAACAGCTTACTGTAGCTGATGTGGAGTTTACCTATCAGGTATATAAAAAACTTAACTCAAGCCCAAATACGCGGGTAATAAACATAATCAGAGATATCAATGTCGTTAATGATCGGATAATCAGCTTTGAAGTACTGTGGCCTTTTCTCAAAGAAGAGGAACGCAAAGACGATAATTCTGATCAAGTTGATATTGATAAAGATGATACCATTACGCCCATTGACCGGGATCAGATTCAGCCCCTAGAGAGGATTGATCAGATTGTTGAGCAACCAAGCTCCCGAGCCATTGAGTCTGATCAGATTGAGTCTATCGAAATCGTTGACCAACCACGCCCCCGCCCCATCGACATTGTTGAGTCTCCACTACCACCCTACATTGCTTCTCTGATGACTATCGGTATAGTACCGCGCCACGCTTACAATCAAAAAAGCTTTCAGCTGAAGCCCATTGGCAGTGGACCTTTCCAGGTTGAGACATTTGACTCAGCCAAAGAAATTGTACTGAATGCCTTTCCCAACTATGTAAAAGGTGCGCCACGATTGGATCGTATTGTTATTTCTATCCTAGGGCAGCTTGATGTAGTCACAGAAGTGGTAAGTACTCAAAAGTATAATGCTGCGGTGCTACCATATACTGAGAAACTCTATAGCCAGTTTAATAACAGAAAAGATTGGACTGTAATCCCAACTCCCCTCAACAAACCTGAGCTACTTCACCTACAATCTTCTAGTCTTCAGGAGCGATTACCCAACGATTTCGATACTAACTGGAATGCCCATCTTTGGTACTTCTCTAGGGGAATAAGTAGTCGGACAAAAGTTTTGGGTGCTGTATAAAGTTTTGTAAATATAGACAAAACCTTTTGGGGTAAAGGTTACAAGCATTTTAAAGTTTTCGAGACAGTACCGTTTATTTATGTCCGACTACTTAGCATTATAATGATTATGGTATTGTAGCGGTTTGGTATGGGTTTTTATAAGGGAATAGCAATACAGTTGCTCATAGGGATAGGTGGGCAAAGTTCTATTATCTAGAATACTCACCCATAACCAAAATATTTTTGCCCACCCTACAATGGGGCAGGGCTGTTTCATTTTCCCCGAATAAATTGTCAATTCAATCTGGTGAAAGGGAGCTGGGGTGCTGGGGAGAGGTTTTTTTTCAGGTTAAAAATACCTTTTTATTAATAAAAATTCTCCGACGGTGCGCTTACAGTCGGAGAATTAAATTCGCGCTTATTGTCGCACCGCTATCTCCCTATCTCCCTATCTCCCCACCTCCCCAGCAATCAAATTTTAGCCGGACGCAAGAAACAGCCCTGCCTCTTGGGAGGGGTTAGGGGTGGGTTCCTCTTACCTGCTCCCTGCTCTCTGCTCCCTGCTCCCTGCTCCCTGCTCCCTGCTCCCTGCTCCCTAAAAACCAGAAATTTGTACCTCACAAGTCGTAACAAGTCGTAGAATTGCTATACCTCTGTCTAAGGAATAAGCAAAGTAGATCATCAAAATAAAATTTTATAGACTATCCGGAAACGTTTTTTTTAAGCATTGTAGATAGTTTAAATAAGTAATTTTAAAATTATTTATGGAAAATATTGTTAATTTAAATTGACAATCTTTTGAGCTAGGCAGTATTAAAAGGGGTTTATAATCGAACTATCTGTTTTAAAAGCCGACAATATAATGTCTAGTCTTGAAATTTTGCCTAAAAGCTCTAGTGGAAATAAATTAGTGACCCCACCACCACGGCTTTTTTATTTGGATTGGCTAAGAGTCATAGTGATTTTAAATTTAATACCATTTCATGTGGCTTGGATGATGGTGGTTGTCCCAGGATTTTCAAATATTCCTGAGAATTCAGTCGCCAGTCAGTTGTTCAGTTTATATCTAGCATTAATTGCGCCACTGCATATGCCTTTACTTTTTGCTATATCGGGATATAGTGCAGCTATTGCTTTGCAAAAAAAGAGTACTGTCTCCTATCTACGAGAGCGCTTACAAAGACTAATACTGCCCCTAATAAGTTTTATTTTTTTGTTAAGTCCGATATTGACTTACTTTTTTCCTAGCGATCTCCAAGAGCGGAATTTAAAGCATTTTATATTTGAATTTATCCCTTATTTTATTCTCACTGCTTTTAATGGGTATAGCGGAGCGCCCAGATGGGCTCATCTTTGGTTTGTGGGGTATTTGTTTTTATTTACCTTAATTTCTTTGCCTTTGTTTTTATATTGGAAAAACTCTAACGCGCTTGTTACAGTAAGCAACGTTATCTCTTCTTATGTTGGTATGTTTATACCATCGTTATTATTCTCCACTACATTTATCCTAGGTTGTTTTTGGCCTTTCTTTTCCCTGAATATGTTTGGCGATTTAGCATACTTCAGCTACAATTTGTTAGCGTTTATAATCGGCTATATTATTTGTATGGATAAAAAAAATACAGATATTATAGATTGTAATTTGCGATTGTGGATAGGTATCTGGAGCATCAGTACACTAATTATAGTAGTAATGATAAGTGCCGATTTTCCTACAATATTTTATAGACCGACACCGACGTTAAGTGGCCAATATTGTGTTTATTCTCTCTTGGCAGGTTTAAATACTTGGTCTGGGCTCGCTGCCATATTAGGGTTAGCTAAAAAATATTTATGTTTTTCTAATCGATTTCTATCTTATATGAGTAGAAGCTCTTACATGTACTATATTTTGCACCTTGTAGTCCTAGTTACAGTTGGTTACTTTACACCTAGACCGCAAGGAGTATTCTCTGAGTTTTTAGTACTATCAATTTTGACCTTAGCTTTGACGGCGCTTTGTTACGAATTCATAGTCAAAAGGTTAGCTATAGTGCGCTTGCTTTTTGGGATCAAAGCCTGAAACTTATAGCGTTTTATCTTAGTGCATGTTATTAAAGCCAAGCTAGTGTAAAAAAAATACCAATTAAAGTAGGGTGGGCAAAGTTTTATTATCTAGAATACTCACCCATAACCAAAATGTTTTTGCCCACCCTACAACTTATAGCGAAAGGAGATGAACTAAACGCTCATCTCCACTGGTGATCAAGAATTAGTCTAATCGAGGCTTACTCTTTGAGACCTTCTTCGGTTCTGAATGCAAGTTACCCTATGGGATATAAATCATATTCCATTGTGCATAAGGTGCATTTGTGGGATCGGTAATATGAACCGTAACCGTGTCTGGGTAAGCAGAAGTAGGTGAGCAACCATTGCATCGTGATACATATTTGCCAGTGTCAGCCTTCAGAGCATACTTGCCATTGCTTAGCAACTCTGGAGTGAATTGTGCATATGGTGCGGAAGGATCAGTAACGTGAATAGTTAGAAAGTCTGGGTATGCACCTCCTGCAACACAGTTATTACAGCGCGCTACATACTTTCCTGTGTCTGACTTCAACGCAATCTTACCTCCGCCGACATCAACGACTTCAAACTGAGCGTAAGGCTTATCGTTAGTAGGCAAGTCAATATGGACTGTGACAGTATCAGCGTTAAAGTTGTTGCCATCATATACAGCTTCTTGACAGTTCCGACAGCGAGAAAACCATTTCCCTGTATCAGCTTGCAAAGCTACCTTGCAACCTGTGGGAGAAGCTTCTGCTACTGGAGCAGTTAACATCATTGTCAGCACGGCTACAAAGGCCAGTAGTAATCCAATCCACTTTTTCATTGTTTCTTTTCTCTGATGAGATTATGGTAGATTATGGACAAGTGCTACGGATTAAGGTTGCGCCAGAACTCATCTTCTCCAACAAAGACTCTAGTACGTGACCTCGTCGGTGGAAAATGAATTTAGGACACCCTAAGCTCTTGGTTTAACTTGCCCTATATATAATAAACTCTCATGAGTCAGAAATGTTTAATGTCTTCACAAAACTTTAAATTGATAGGCGATATTTCTGACCAATATGGCTCGCAGTCCCTGAAAGCCTGACCATGAAAGGCTTATAGAATCTAGGGCTGTCTGCAATACCTTTCATCTGCACCTGATTGCTCCTTTGGAAAGCAGAACAGTTGTAAAAGAGCAGAAGACCATTGAAACAATTCCCCAACAGGATCAAACAGCTTTTAGGAGATGCACCCGAATAGCAATGCAGTTGCTCATGGGGATTAGCTGTCTCCAATAGCGTTACGAAAATCTTGCCAAGTTCCTGGAATTTCTGCTGGGTTTTGGCAAATCACAGGTAACCAAGTAGCGCAAGGACATTCATCTTCTAGACCTTGCAGCTTTTCCCTGGCTTCACGGACTGAATAATAGAATGGCTTACCACTAGCAAAGGCAGCCAGGAAGTTTTTCAGAAATGCTTGCGCTACTTGATCTGGCACAGGCTCCCGCATCACAATCATTTGGGGGATGTGTAAATCAGCGAGATTCACTGCTAAACTTAATCCATCACAAGAGTTAAATATTGCTAGATTTAAGCCCTGAGCGATCGCTTTTTTCAGACCATGCTTTAATTGAGGAATGCTCAAACTATCGGTTTTATTAATAAAAATCTGTCCAATTTCATCCTGATAATGACTACAACTATGACCAGCAAAAAATAGAATATCCCAGGGTTGCGCCCAGAGTTGGTCATTGATCTCTTGTCGATTTGGTTCTACTAAAAAGGTGACTGCTGCATCAGGCAATTTTTCTAATAAAATCCGGTCTTTATGAATATCAATCCCAGTACTATCACCCAGAATTGCTAATACGTTTACCTTCGCCTTAGTAGACGTAGATTTTTCGATACGTTCATAAGCTGGAGTACTCAAAGCAAATTCCGATTTAGGATAGCGCTCGAAAAAATCCCAGAGATGCCAAGGTAAATGCCTCAGATTACTGTCTTCGGTTTGGATAATAACCCGAATTAAATCAGAAGTGCTTAGCTTTTCTAGGAGTTGTTCTCTAATCGAGCGAAACGACTCAGATTTTAACCAACGATTCAGGTCTTCTTTCAAGTTTTCCGCTGAATCATGACATGCTTCAAAAAACTCCTTTTTGCTGAAATTAGTAATTTTTGTTTCTATCACTTCTAGCCGTAGACCAGTTTTCATCCCTCTGCGGTAGAGTGATTGCCATTTGCCATAGGATTGGATAATTTCCGGAGCTGAGGGCAAAACTCCCGTGCATTCTACCGATGGTAAACTTCCCTCTGCTCCAATCTGAAGGGTAATCGGAAACCCTTGTGTGAGCTTACCTTGACCAACTTTTAGAATAACTAACTTGCTGTCTACAGATTTTGACGTTGCTTCTTTCTGAGTATCGTTCAGATTAACCGGTCGGCTAGCTAACAGTTGAGTCAATAATTCTTTGAAATAGGCTTGATCCTCCTGATAGCGAGTAATTTGATCATCTTTACTGTTTAGCTCAGCTCGATACTTTTCGTCTAAAGCTTTCAGAGCCAATTCATAATGTTGAATAAAATTACCATGGATTTCAGCTTTATTAGCATCAGCTGGTATATCTACTCTGACAATAACACAGCCATCTCCTTTATTTTCAATACTGCGGATAGCGAGCTCACTCCCTTCATTTTCGATTTGTATTTTTTGCCACGAAGAAGCGAACGCTTTCCAATCAATTCCATTGCGGAAGATTAAATCAACGGTATTTAAAACTTCTTGAAACAGTTTAGTAAATTCCCCGGTGGCAAACTCCCCACTACTAGGACGGCGTTCTCTCTGATGGTTGAGCAGATAAACATAGTCACAGATAGCACCATCTAGTTGAGTCGTGCTATCAATATTCCAAGCTTCTAAACAAGCTCCGGTTAGCTGTGAATACTTAAAATTAGTGGTTAAGGCTTGGGTTTTAGTCAGGTTAACTCGTTCTAACCAAGCCCCTTCAAAGGTGGCTTCACTGACATCTGCTTCGGTTAAGTCAGCATCACTGAGGTCTGCACCTGCTAGGTTTGCTCCTTTGAGATTACGTCCCTGATAGGATTGATTAGCACCTCGGTGAGTAACAACTAAATCCCGAACCTCTCGGTCAATTAAAATAGTATTGCTAACCTTAGCTAGGTCAAGGTTTGTGGCTAGATGAAAGTTAGTGCGAGTGAGGTTAGCATTTCTGAAATCTGTACTTTTGAGGCTAGCTTGGGTGAAATCAGCATCGGTTAAGTTAGCATGGCCAAAACTTGTGCCTAGTTTAGCCGGTAAAATAATAGCGATTAAGCGAATAAAGGCAAATTTTGAGTCTTCAGCCAAGGCTTGCTTAGCTACATAAGCCCCTAGGAATGTCACAGCCAAACCCCAGGAAAAATGAGCAGCTTCGACAATATTACCAGCTAAAGCTTCTTCTCCATGGATATCTATATTGGCGATGATAGCTCCAGCTACTACTAAAATTCCTGGTATAATTCCACCATGGGCGATAGCGATAGTTGTGCCAATTGCTACAGCGATAGCTAACATTAATGTCTCAACTCCAGCTACGGCTATAGCAACACGGGTGATGTTAGCTTCCAGGCTAATATCAGCTACAGCTATAACCACCAGCACTAATGCCAGAGCAAATCCCCGCCGGATAATAATGATGCTAAAGATGACTAACAGTGCTAATGCGATCGCACTCTGAAGAATAGGGGATTCTGATTCCAGAAATTTTAGGGAAATATGACCAGTTCGGCAGAAAATGTGACTTGATAATGTTGACAGAAGTAATGAAAATCCTAGTAAAAGAATGACCCAGTAATACCGTAGTCCACTCCTAGCATGGCTAAAGGTCGCTCCTTTCAAAATAGCATTGCTGAAGTCTACACCTCGAAGGTCAGTGTGGTTAAAGTTTGCTCTTGTAAGGTTTTGACCCTTAAAAGAGCGACCTCGGAGATTTTGGCCAGAGAAGTCTGAGAACATAGTTGCTACGTACTTGTTGACCACACTTACTGTTTGACATCAGGCTTATCAGTCAATCGTTTCACCTCTGACCAGACGAAATTATCGGAATCTTGGTTCCAGTGCTGTTCAACACGTTTACCAATTACCCATTACCAATTACCAATTATCAATCCGCCATCTCTCAACCACCCCTCGCAATCTCGGAGGTAACCAACTGTCATACTTAGGATAAACTGGCAAACGCGCTACTAACGTCCATCCAGCTGGTTCAATCACGTCTCGCAATCGATAACTATGGGGATGAGGATAATCCGGATTCACCTCATCCTTGGGACTAATTCCTCCTAAATCCCGTGCGCCAGCCTCCAAACAAGCTAATAGAGCAGAAGACCGTTGAGGCAATTGACCAACAGTATCAACTAAATTGGGAGGAATTTGGACAGTAATATCCAAGGGCAAAATCTGACGGGCCTTCCGAATCACCTTTAGCAGCTGATTAAGACCGAAAGACTGACTATGAAATATCTCTGTAGTGCCCTCACTGTAAGGTTGCAGGATAACTTCTTGGATATGACCATACTCACCATGAATTTGTGCGATCGCATTTAAACTTTCCCACCAATCCTGCTCAGTTTCACCAATGCCAAACAACAAACCGGTCGTAAAGGGAATCCCCAATTCTCCCGCCCATTGCAACTGTTGTAGTCGCACCTCTGGTATCTTACTCGGAGCATAGCAGTGAACAGTTTTGAGCAACTCCGGTGTCAATTGTTCCAACATCAACCCCATAGACACATTCACCTGCTTGAGTCGCGCCATCTCCTCCCAACTCAACGGTCCAACATTAGTATGGGGCAAAAATCCCAGAGACAAAGCCAGGTCACACAAATCATAAATTCGTTGAAACCAAGCCTTGCGCCGTGAAGACCTAGGATGAACCTCACCACTAAGAATCAGAATTTCACAAACACCCTGAGACTGAAGCAACGTTAACTGATTTTCCGCATCCTCCAGACTCAACCAAGGACTGCTACCCGGTTCAGCACGAAAATTGCAGTAGCTACAACGATTAAAGCATTCGTAAGTGGGTACCAAAGTGTAGGCAGGGCTGTAGGTAATGATTTGGGAATCAGAAACGTCCATATAGCATTTTTATTTGAGTTGTGAACATAGTCGCCCTTGGGAAAGGCAAGAGGCAACAGGCAACAGGCAACAGGCAAGAAATTAGCGATGCAGTCGCTCATGGAGTAAAACCTCTTTGGCCGACTGCATCGCTTCCGATTTTAAGTTTTTTGTGCTGGAGCAAAAGCTCATTTATAGTTGTTATTAGGTAAGCATTCAGCGGTCAGCTTTGTGGCACAGGCTTCCAGCCTGTGACTTCACTCAGATCAAAAAAATGGTTACCTGATGGTTACCTGTTTTATTCACAAACTGATAACTGATAGCGCGATTAGCGCTATAGCTGATAGCTGATAGCTGATAATAGCTGAATGCTTACGTTATTAGACTTCGCGGCAGTTGTCGGTAATATGAAGCGGATAAAGTAAAATTGGACAATAATTGACGCAAACACTATCATAATAATACTTTTTTAAGAGGTCTATTTTAATAAAATTTCCACACTTCCCACACTTCTCACACTTCCCAGACTTCGCTTCTTTTTTACAAATATTGAGATGCACCCTCTTGCCTCTTGCCTCTTGCCTCTTGCCTCTTGCCTCTTGCCTTCCCCTCCTGGGAGGGGTTAGGGGTGGGTTCCTCTTGCCTCTTGCCTACTCCCTACATAAGGGTTACTTCGTTCCTGATAACCATTCTTTGAACTTTTAGGGTGGCACTATTCACCGGGAG
>NZ_JAAHIG010000520.1:0-5216 GCF_010692305.1 Moorena sp. SIO4G3
CCGCCATCCGGATGAACAGTTATAATTCTTGGGGTTGTCCCCGCGAGTTACCTGAGTCATACCTCTCCCGCACGAGGGAGGCTCCTACTCAGAACAAGCCGCACACAGTTATAACTTTTGGGGTTATCCCCGCGAGTTACCTAAGTCATACCCCTCCCGTTGCGGGAGGCTCCTACTTAGAACAAGCCGCACCTCTTTTGTAGGCGGAAAAGGTTCTTCCGGAGTTGTTTCCAGTTTTGTCCTTTCCAGAGGTCACTAGATTTTTGATGTCTGTGTCTACCCATGCTCTTCTCCAGTTTGTTTACTCTGAATACCCGTGCTCAGTTTTGGGCACATCTTACCCGACGGGAGGGATTAAGTTTGGCATAACTTACCGGGGTTTCGACCTTTCCCCAGACCTCTATTTGCCGTCGTTTTGTTAGAGTCGATGCCCGGTATTATCCGGGGCACCTCTCCTTCAGAACCACGCATGAGACTTTCACCTCACGTGGCTCCTAGATATCCTCTCATGCACGGAGTGCTCCAGTGTATCTGTTGGTGGCAGCTCTGGTGAACTGCTAATAAGTTCTTCGTTTTCCAGTTGTCGTGGTTTCCATCAATATGATGAAGGTGTACAGACTCGTCTTCTAGGAACTTCAATCCACAGTGTCCACAGGAATGGTTTTGCCGTTTCAATGCTTCGGATGTAGCATCGGAGTAGAGGCGGGAATTCCTTCTGCTCCAGTAAACTAGGTCACCATCATAGGGTGACTTAGTCCCCTTTACGTTTACGTGTTGGTTCTGTTTGTAACCTACTTTTGGGAATGCCTTTTTGCATAGCTCGTTGGCTTGATACCGGTTTATTTTCTTTTCCTTTCGGAACTTACGATTTGCGGTGTATGCCATGAACCATAGACTATCCCTTGAGCTACTCATATCACAGCTACTGTGATAGTTACGCCATCCGCGAACAATGGGGGCTAGTTTCTTTGCTTTTACTTTGGCACCATAATTCGAGTTGTTGACTACGGCTTTAATCTTCTGGCGGATATTTCTGTGATTTTCCTCTGAAGGAATGCACGAAAACTTTCCGTCTTTTCTGACGCGGAATCTCCACCCCAGGAAGTCAAATCCGTCTGTCGCCTTGGTTAGCTTGGTCTTTTCTTCACTAATTTCCATTCCGCGTTCTGCCAAAAAGTCTTTAACTTTCTGAAGAATCTTTCCAGCATTATCTTTTGGCTTAAGAATAAACACCATATCATCTGCGTATCGCAGACTTGTGTGTATGTTCTCTATTCCGTTGAGTGCCACGTTTGCTAATAGGGGGCTGACCACACCACCTTGGGGTGTTCCTTGCTCTGGGAATTCCGGATTGATGCCTGCTTTTAAACACCTGAAAATCCCCTGTTTTAGGCACGCAGGAGCTAGCAATCTATCCATGATTGAGCTGTGTGCAATGCGGTCGAAGCATTTCTTTATATCTAGTTCGATTATTCTCTTTTTAGCGCCATTACAACCTGACCTTAGTTGTAATTGGAGGCGTTTTTGCACGTCTTGTGCGCACCTTCCAGTTCTAAAGCCATAGCTGTCGGCACTGAACATAGCCTCGTGGGCTGGTTCCAATGCAAATTTTGCTAGACATTGCCATGCTCGGTCGGCTATGGTTGGTACCTTTAATATCCGTGTTTTCCCATTCTTTTTAGGGATTGGGATTTCTCGGAGACCGCTATGTTTCCAGTCCTGGCCATAGTGGTTCAATTCCTCGGCAAGTTCCATGCGTTCCCTGTAATTGAGGCTTGACTTTCCATCAATTCCAGCTGTTTTCTTACCCTTATTTAGCTGTGTCACTTGTCGGACAGCCAGCAATTGTGCTGCGCGGGATTTTAGAATCAGTTTCTGTAGGGACCTTGCTTTCCTCAGGTCACCAGCTTGAACCGCTTTGTATACTCGTCTTTGTAGGCGGAATAGATTTTGGCGGAGTTTCTTCCACTTTTGTCCTTTCCATAGTTCACTATGATTACTCATGTGTCTAACCGTGCTCTCCTTGGATTTGTATATTCTGAATACCCGCAACCAGTTTTACGGTTGCATCCTACCCGGCAGTGAGGATTAGGTTTGACATAACTTACTGTGGGTTCGACCTTTCCACAGACTCATTATTGCTGCCGTTTTTTCTCGTATTAAACTAAGTCGGTGAGTCGCCTCACCGACTCGTCTTCAGAACCGTACGTGATACTTTCACATCATACGGCTCCTCATTATAGGAACCATTGTCATTGGTACCTCTAGAATGGATTGTCATCTAACTCGGATAAGTTAAATTTTTTTCCATGTTTGGCATCGTGGCAGTGAAGATGTAGTAGTTCAAGATTTTCATCATTGTCCTTTCCACCTAGTGCGCGTGGTTTTATGTGGTGCTTTTCCGTTAAATCTCCATCCCTGAATATGAGACCACAATGAGCACATTTTCCTTCTTGCCGTTTCAAAAGTTTCCCAATTGAGCTGGTCATCTCAGGATGTTTCTGCATTCTGGTGCTCCAATAGATTAAGTCTCCATCGTAGGGGCTTCTGGTGTCCTGTACTTTTTTGTGCCTTACTATTTTTGTATTGGCATGTTTTGGGAGATAGCTTTCTCCTTTTTTGAACGTCCAGTTATCCTTTCCAACGGTTCCCCAATATTTCTTGTTAACCCAAGTTTTTGATTTCTTCGGATGTCTCCTGTATCCCCATCAAGGCGAGTTTATTCCATAACAGATTCCCTAATTGGCTGAATGTTTCTTTACTACAGACTGTTTTGTAGTAATTACACCATCCGCGTATAATGGGTTTAAGTTGGCGTATTAACGCTTCCTGTGGGGCAGCTTTATATCGATTTATGACATTTGAAAGCTGCCCATAATGTTTTTGGATACTTTCCTTGGATGGTTTGATAATGGTTTTAAAACCTTGTTTCGAACGGTGTTTACCTACTTCATATTGACGTATATTGAATCCCAGAAAGTTGAATCCTTCAAAAGTGTGGGTAATCTTAGTTTTACTTGGTTTTAATTCCAGACCCATGTCTGGCAGCCACTTGTTGATTACTTCAAGACATTCTTTAACCACGGTTAGGTCTTGGTGTAGGATTACAAAGTCATCGGCATATCTGATTAATGTCAATCCTCTTTTGTAATGTCCTTTCTTCTTCCATACGGAATTAGCGAAGTTCCATATAGCCGATTCCATGCCGTGGAGAGCAATATTTGCCAGTAATGGAGAGATGACTCCACCCTGGGGAGTGCCCTCATCTGTAGATGAGAATGTTCCGTTATCCATCACACCGGCTTTTAGCCAGGACTTAATTAAACGTCTCATGGATGGATAAGTATTTAGTTTTTTTAGAAGTGCATCATGATTGATTTTGTCGAAACATTTGGCTATATCAGCATCTAAAACCCATTTAGGTTTTTTACAGATGGCTGTAAATATTGCTCCGATGGCGTCATGACATGAGCGTCCTGGTCTGAACCCATATGTATTTGGTTCAAATTTTGCTTCCCATTCTGGTTCTAAGGCCATTTTGGCAAGTGCCTGTAATGCACGGTCGTACATCGTTGGGATTCCCAGTGGTCTTTTTTCCTCCCTACCTGGCTTTGGTATCCACACTCTGCGTGTGGGTTGGGCTTTTCGATAGACCTCAAGGCTGGCTACTAAGGCGAGGCGTTTTTTCCCTGTCAGGGCTTTGACCCCGTCTATTCCGGCAGTCTTTTTGCCTTTGTTTTCCTGGGTGACCCGGCGAACCGCAATCATTTTGGCAGTCCAGGACTTCATCAGGAGTCTTTGTAGCTTTCTGACCACGCGGACTTTACCACGTTGTGAGGCTTGATATATTCGTTTTTGCAACTTAAACAAGATTTGTTCTAGCTTTCGCCAGTTAACCTTGTTCCATTCCGACTGTGGGGCGAACCCCCGAGTTTTGGACATATCAATTGTTACTTACAACCATATCTTTTCCTATAACGTGTGTCTGTCAGCGTATCCTAGGCATTACCCTAGGCATTAGCTTCTGACCCAATCTTGCCCTCCTATGACTTGCGGCTAGCTACCTACTCAGTAATCGACCTTACTGAGAGTACATATAAGGGTTACTTCGTTCCTGATAACCATTCTTTGAACTTTTAGGGTGGCACTATTCACCGGGAGAGAGGGAAATCTTTATAAGGAACGGAAACCTTATAACCTATGTTCTCCGTTGACTTTTTGTCCGTAGCGTCGTTCAACCTTTTTATTTCGCTACATTCCGATAACGATGATTCAAACGTACCTTTCTCTCGTACCCATGAGTTCTTTACCTAGACTAAACACCGTTCAGGTTAAAGGGTGTTTTGTCCGTTTGACCCTCTGCGAATTTAATTTATAGGTTTGCTAATTCTATAAATCAGGGTAAGGTTGTCACACGGATTTCACGAGGGTCAGAAGTTACCGAAAGAATAGTGCAGCCTTTATGGTCAGCAGGTTAGGCATCATAGGAGTAAGGTTTTGTACTAAGGCTGCACTATTCTAAGGTTTTGTCTCCGGGATGGATTTCCACCATCATGGTTATCAAGTTGTCATGGTTTTCGCGTGCCAAGCAGCTAATCCTCCCAAAGCCTTGTTGGCCAAGGTTTATAGCTAACGAATCGCACTCCGTACATCAGATTGTTATGGTGATTTAGGGCAGTCCGGAGATGAAACCTTAGAATAGTGGAGCCTTACACCAAAATTTTTAACCCTTTTACCCATAGCCGACTAACTATAAAGGCTCCACTATTCTTGCGGTAACTTCGTTCCCAATTTGCCTATTCCCTCCTCAGAGATTACAACTGTCCGAGCAAAGACGTTGTGAGGATAGTCGGGAATCAAGTCTCGCATGTACTGGTCAGATTGCGGCTTACGGATAAGACACTTTTTCAGGACTTTTACTACTGTTACCCATGTCACCTTCCCGTTAGCGGCAGTGTCATGCATCTGATTCATGTCTGATTCCGCCCTGGTGCCAGCGTCACTCTGCTAGGATGTCGCCTGCTCGGTGTGGCCAGATAGGGTGTCACATCACTCCTGATGGGGCGGGTTTGCACCGCCATCCTGATGGGTTAGAGTCGATGTCCCCTATTAAGGGGAGCACCTCTCCTTCAGAACCGTGCATGAAGCTTTCACCTCACACGGCTCCTAGATATTCTGGTCTTTCGACCTGCTCCAATGTATCTGTTGGTGGCAGC
>NZ_JAAHIG010000521.1:0-5184 GCF_010692305.1 Moorena sp. SIO4G3
TCCAACGATTATAAGGGTGTGGCAAGAAGAGGTTTCACAGTCGGATTGGACCAGGCCGGCATTAGATGATTTATCGTTATATAAGGGAGAATTTTTCGGAGGATATATAACTTATACTAATCAATTGTTAATGGGTATAATAAATCTGGGATATGAAGAACTGGTGGTCACGGTTTCGGAAGTGGATATTGAGGAGTAGAAAAAGTACAGGGAATGGTTATGGTGAAAATAACACGTACGGAACGCCGACTTTGGGTTAAGAATAATCCTAATATATGATGGCGTGGGGGTTAGTCGTAGCGGTACTTGGAATTGGCATCCGGTATTATGAAGCGCCTTTTGGAAAACCCCACGTTTAAGTGGTGCGATTTGGCCCCGTCGTCCCAAGGAATAAACCCCATGTAAAGCGGAGTTTGAGAACTCTTTTGTGAGCTCACCAAACCCCCGGGTTCACCAAAAACGACGGGGTAAAGTCATTCCGATAACCAAAGGGTGTCCCTAGAAAGAAATCCGCTCAGCCAAGGCGCAGATATCCCACCTTTCACCCATCGCCACCAGCGTTGAAAATATGCCTCAATGCGCTCAATGGGCGCACCTCGCTCATAAAGCCGAGTCAGATTTTCAAGCATCCGTTCCACGGTCTTCCGAGCGATTCTTAAACCCGAGCTCGAAAACCAATATCCCAAAAAATCAAAGCCACTGGCGATGCGACCGATAAAGGTCTTCTCGGGATGTTTGAGAACCTTTAACTCATTCATCACCGCGTTAGTGGCTTTGATTGCTTTGCGTAACTTCCAGCGGGTCGGTGCCAGAATAACCCAATCGTCCATGTATCTTACATAGAAACAACCAAGCCGAGCCATCCGGTCATCCAGTGGTTTAAGGAATAACGCTCCAATTAGTGGAGAAAGAGGGCATCCTTTGGAGATGCCCTTTGATATATCAATGTAGTTACCGCCATCGGAAACATAGCGACGCAAATAACCCCATAACAAACATTTATAGCAATTCAACGACTTGTGAGGTAAAAATTTCTGGTTTTTAGGGAGCAGGGAGCAGGGAGCAGGGAGCAGGTAAGAGGGAAGAGGGAAAAGGGAAGAGCAGATGTAGGGTGGGCAGTGCATCAGCTAGTCAGATCCGCAAGCCATAGTCAAAGTAAGCACTGCCCACCAGCAACGGATTTTTCTGCAAGGTATGAATTAGCAGATGTAGGGTGGGCAGTGCATCAGCCAGATCATATCCGCAAGCCATAGTCAATGAATGCACTGCCCACCAGCAACAGATTTTTCAGCAAGGTATGAATTAGCCGATGTAGCCGATGTAGGGTGGGCAGTGCATCAGCAAGATCATATCCGCAAGCGATAGTCAATGTAAGCACTGCCCACCAGCAACGGATTTTTCAGCAAGTAAGGAACAAGTGGGCAGTGGTGGGCAAAATTATGATGATCTAGACTACTCCATACCACCAAAGTGTTTTTGCCCACCCTACAAGCTACTAAGCAATTTTGCGTAAGTGCGTAAGAGATATTGACTAGGTAAATAGCAAAAAGGGGAACCATAAGAAGGAGAAGGCAAACAGGGGAAACAGAATGCTGCATTTTTAAGTCATCGGTGTAAACCAGTGTGCATATGATTCATTTATTTGCTGGACTTACGCACACAATCCATGGGTAGGGGGGCTGGGTATCGTTTTGCCCCCCTAGCCCCCCAATTTTGGGGGGAACAAGACTTTGAAAGTCCCTTCCGGTGCGCTTTCCAATGGGCGAGTAAATCGCCCTTGGGTCGCACCGCAAAGTTGGGGGATTTAGGGGGCTTGACCTAAATCAGACGTTTGCGCATTCTTTCCAAGAATCAGCAACGCCGCTGATCAGTATCTATCGGAGCGTTATCGGAATAGTAAAACCGTCGATTTGACTTGACCGTCATGAAATCTTCCCACTGCTTTGATCTACTAACTTCTTCCTGTTGGGACGAAGCTTTGATTGTAGAAAACAGTAAAAACACTATTACTACTAGTGAAACTAGGTCATGCAAGACTTTCTAGAATATATGCGGACTCTACAGGTCCCGCAGGAGTTAGATAGACCCACCCAAGCCCAATCACCCAACACCTTTTCCATCGCTACCATCCAAAGCCTGGGATCTCCCCAGCAAATTCCCCATTATGCCCGAAATCATGCTCTACTCCAGCATCCCTGGTTGCTGAATTTCCAAAATCGACCGTTAAGGCACACTCACCTAGAGGAGTTAGCCACTACTGATCAAAAATTAGGAGTCTTAGTAGCTGATCATCCCCGATTATCCTCTTTAATCAGGGAAACTGGCGTCAGTCGTAATCTAGAAACTTGGCTCAAGCAGCGTTATCTGATTAGTTGGTGTTTCCCCAATTGGCTGACTGCTGTTGCTTCTAAGCTACCTACACCCCAAACCCGAATCCCTTTATTAAAGAATCTCTATGAAGAACACGGATTATCGGGGAAATCTGGTCATAGCAAACCCCATCCTCAAATGTGGCAGCAGTTATTTGAAGAATTTTCAGCGATTGACCTACTGTCACGCTACGCGATCGCACCAGGTCAGTCGATACCTCTACCTAAGTCATCACAAGAATTATTACCAGGAACCCAACGCTACCTGCAACTCTACACAACTGCTTGCTTCCAATACCCCGCTGCCTTTGGATTGGGGATACTGGCTTTCACAGAATCTATCCTACCCTATGAAAACCAACTGATTTTAGCAGGTCTGAAAAAACTGGGTATTTCCACCAAAGGACAAGAATTCTTTGCCGTTCACTGCGACTGTGATCAAGACCATGCTGAGGAAATTTTAGATGTGATTGAGCAGATCGCTAATTCTCCCCAAACCCTTTGGCAAGTATGGCAGGGCGTGGCCATGGCAGTAAGAGCTCGTCAGGGATTTTACGATGATTTGCATCGAGAATTGGTAGTGCTGGGTCAAGACACTGTTAAATCCAGTAAAGGTTAAGGGCTTTGGCTATTGAGAAAGTCATCCCCCTGGTGCTGTTTATTGCTATTGGTTATGCCCTGAAAGGAAAATTTCAAAAACCTGTAGCAGTTGGTGCCATTAAAACCTTAATTATCAATGCCTTACTTCCTGCTGCTCTCTTCCTATCCACGATCAAAATTGATATCAGTCAAGGTTTACTGTCGCTACCGCTATTCGGACTTGCTATCAATTTCTTCTTGTTAGGAATTGGATGGTTATTAACAGGTTTGGTGATTCCTAGCAAAGAAAAAGCCAAAGCCCGCTCGTTGATATTGATGTTTGCGTCTTTAGCTCCTGGCTTAACAGTTTATCCGTTTACTCAGGAATTTTTAGGTGAGCAAGGACTAGCTCTAGCTGGGTTGGTGGATGTCGGTAATAAATGTTTTGTGCTAATCGGTCTTTATGCTTTAGGGATGTATCTACACCAACGCAGTGTTGATACTGCCCAAATCAATCTCAGCAAATTCAAAACGATTGGACTAACTCTGATCCAAGAACCAGCAAATTTAGCGTTGTTACTGGGTTTGTCCATAGGAGCATTAAATCTAGGTAATACACTTATCCCAGAAATAGTTTTGCAGGCGCTGCAACGGTTAGCGGCTTGCACTACTCCGATGATTCTGTTTTTTGTAGGGATTTCTCTGAAGCCGAAAACCTTACAATTACGGAAAATTTTACTAATTTTACTGGTTCGCTCAGCAGCAGGATTCTGGTTTAGTGCAGCAGTACTGATTTTGTTTAAACCAGATACATTAGCAGAAATGCTACTAGCTGTAGTTTTACCCCAAAGCGGATTGAGTTTGTGGCCGTTGTTGTATGCTTCCCAGATTAATATGCTCGACCAGGAGCAATATCGGCCTACTCACCCCACATTTGATACGGAATTTGCTCTAGGATTACTGACCACTTCTATTCCGATATCGATTGCTGTGAATTTAATTATTTTTTCTAATAGCGAGTTTTTTATCTCTCCATCCCATCTGGGATTAGTCGGAAGTATCTTTTTGCTCCTGTTCAGTATAGCAAAGGGAACCAATCGGGAATCGGGAATCGGGAATCGGGAATCGGGAAGAGAGAATCGGGAATAGCGATGCGTTGCATCAAGACAGGGAATCAAGGTCACAAAAGACTGTACCTCATAACTGCGAGAAACGCTATGATTTTATTTTGGTTGTGAGCGTTAGGCGGTGGCGGGAAAACTGCCACCAATGAAATGGATATCACTGAAGGTTTCGATCCACAGACGAGCGCCACAACTCAATGGCTTATCTGGCTGATAAACAATCCGACAAGGACCGAGGATTTCGACTTGATTGCCGTAAAGATTGTCACCGCTTCGTTTTACTGAAATCACTGGCTGACGCTCTTCGGGGCTTTTGTGATTGTTGCTGCCAATGCGATTGCGATTGACATTGATTTTGGCCAGAGCAGGAGGACGAGTAGTACGCCATTTGCCCTTTGGTCCACGCTTCTTTTCTATGATTTGGGGCAAATTGTTGAACAGGGGAATAATCCAGAATTTCCCACTTTTATAAGCACCCCGGACGCGACCATCATTGAGGAGTTGGCGCAAGCGTCGAGAAGAAATACCTAAGAGAGAGGCTGCTTCAGTAGTACAAACGGATTTGTTCATGAGTGGATTTCCTTTAATATTCCGATAATACTATATTAATGCAAAAAGTTACCTGAGGTGGAGTTTGTCAATTATTGTTAATATTTATTTACAAAGACCTTTTCAGGTAAAGTTTAAATTGAGGTAAGTTATAGCAATTCTCTTTCCCATAAGGTACAAAATGATCCCCCTAAATCCCCCTTAAAAAGGGGGACTTTGAGGTAAATAAGTGTATCTATATATTTTCCATGAGGTACAAAATTATCCCCCTAAATCCCCCTTAAAAAGGGGGACTTTGAGGTGAATAAGTGTACCTATCTCTTTCCCATAAGGTACAAAATTATCCCCCTAAATCCCCCTTAAAAAGGGGGACTTTGAGGTGAATAAGTGTATCTATATCTTTCCCATGAGGTACAAAATTATCCCCCTAAATCCCCCTTAAAAAGGGGGACTTTGAGGTAAATAAGTGTATCTATATCTTTCCCATAAGGTACAAAATTATCCCCCTAAATCCCCCTTAAAAAGGGGGACTTTGAGGTAAATAAGTGTACCTATCTCTTTCA
>NZ_JAAHIG010000522.1:0-5175 GCF_010692305.1 Moorena sp. SIO4G3
TCAACTGCTGTCAGGTGAGCCATGATCACCGTGGCAAAGGGATTGGCACTTTGTTCTAATTCTGGCCACTGCTGACTTAAATATTTGGTGGAACAATATCCCCAAGCCTTTACCCGTTGGTTGTGGAACCAGGAACCACCAGAAGATATAGAAATTCTCAACACCGAATTAAGTACAGAACCAATTCGGGCAGATGCCTTGTTTTTTGTGCGGGTTGCTGATGCTATTTTGCATCTAGAATTTCAAACCCTACCCCAATCTGAACCTCCCTTACCCCTGCGGATGCTGGATTATTGGGTGAGGTTGTATCGCCAGTATCGCTGTAAGATTAACCAGGTAATAATTTTTCTGAAACCAACCCGATTAGCGGGAGTATTTGTGAATCAATTTACCGAGCCGAACCTATCCTTCCACTACCGAGTGATTCGGATTTGGGAATGTGATCCACAACCGTTACTGACAACTCCAGGGTTACTACCCTTGGCAGTATTAGCACAAGCTGAAGTCCCAGAAACATTACTCTCCCAGGTAGCAGCCAGAATCGATATGATTGAAGATACACAAGAGCAGCGTAACCTATCTGCTTGCGTGCAACTCTTGGCTGGGGTGAAATTTGATGAGCAGTTAATTCAAGCTTATTTTCGGGAGGATATCATGCAAGAATCGGTGGTTTATCAACGCATTATTCGTCAAGGATTAGAACAAGGATTAGAACAAGGATTAAAACAAGGATTAGAACAAGGATTAGAACAAGGATTAGAACAAGGATTAAAACAAGGATTAAAACAAGGATTAGAACAAGGATTAGGACAAGGATTAGAACAAGGATTAGAACAAGGCAAGCGCAATGAGCTTAATTTAATTATCCGTCTACTTAACCGTCGCCTAGGTCAGCTCAATCCCCAATTACAGCATCAAATTGAGCAGTTATCCTTTTCCCAGTTGGAGGATTTAGGGGAAGCCTTGTTGGATTTTGAAACCGAAGTGGATTTGACCAATTGGTTGAGCCAGTTCAGGGATAGGTAATATATAAGTTATCAGCGAACAGCTATCAGCTATCAGCTATCAGCTTTTGAATCAAACAGGTCAGCATTCGAATAATGCTGAGTTATTTCACAGCGTCGTTCGCACAGCGTGGCCAAACGCGCCCCGCGTGGCCTTTTGGCCAAGGCCAAAGCCTGTACCACAAACTAGAAGCCTGTGGCACAAAGCGGTTCCCGTAGCGTGAGCCTTTAGCTGACGGCTGACGGCTGACGGCTGACGGCTGAAAACTGATAGCTTACCTGCTATCTATGGAGAATAGGGGATTCGAACCCCTGACCTCTGCGGTGCGATCGCAGCGCTCTACCAACTGAGCCAATTCCCCTTAGTACCTTTGTTTCTTGTGTTTATTCTAGCACCGGGACTGATATCCCTGTGCCCTTGTATGGTCTAGATTTCTGCTACTGGCTCAGGTGATACCCCAGAATAGACCTGCTGCACTCGTTCTAATTCCAGCTGATTCAAATAATCCACAGTCCAGTTAGCGTGACGCTGTAGCATATGAAGGGGATAGGTACTAGCCACTCCTACCACTGGCATTCCAGCTCGCTTTGCGGCCTCAATTCCAGCCAAAGAATCTTCTATCACTAAACATTCCCCAGGTTTCAAGTTGAGGTTACCATAGACTTGATTGAGCCGCTCTACCGCTAGCAGATAGCCATCCGGTTCTGGTTTACTAGTAGTAATATCATCACCAGCAACAATCAAACTAAAATAGTTAGTTAAACCAGCGCGATTGAGCACCACTTCTACCTCATTCCGCAGTGCTCCAGTCACCAGAGCCATCGGTATCTGAGCACCCTGGATCTGAACCATTAAATCCTCCACACCAGGATAAATGGGCAAAGTTTCCATACTTTCTAGCTGACGTTGATAGGCAGCAGCTTTGCGCCTGATCAGCTGGTTTAAGTAATCCTCCGTAACCACCCGACCGCGACGCTTAAGTAACTCTCGCAGACAAGAGCGATCGCCTCTGCCTGTACAAACCTGTCGAAACTCTTCGGAATCCGGACGCAAATTTTCCCCAATAATAATTTCCTCAATTAGTTTCTCGTGAATCGGCTCATCATTGATTATTACTCCGTTAAAATCAAACAAAACTGCTTTCAAACTCATAAGTACCTAGACATAAATTCTGTTACTCTTGTTGAGTAACTTAAAAAACATAACGTTACTCAACCCTCTTCTGCTCCCCGTTACCGGTTGCCTATTCCCTTATTTTAACATTCAACTTTACTAATCTTAACAGTCAAGGTTAATTGTGTCCAAGTGCTTACTGTAAAATTGCCCTATACCGCTGGAACCGGCACCCCAAGTGACGCAATATCATTAGGTGCTGTTTCCAATGGGCGAGTAAATCGCCCTTGGGTCGCACCTCTGGAAAACTTCCCTGAGATAGAGGTTCCCAAGGAGTTGATTTACCTACTGACAAAGGTTTTAGACCCTGAGTTATTTGATGCAGCCACCACCATTGCGTAGTCCGGACTGCTTCAAAACTAGCTGCACCCATCCAAGCATCAACGCTACCATTAGCGTAAGCCTTAATATAGGGTTCTTCAAAAACTTCCGTTAGCCAATTCGCCTCCCGGATCGTAGTCTGATTCCCGTCTAGAATCAAGACTTGTCCTCCCCCTTGGAGCAGTCGGAAGGATTCATGCAAAATCGACTGAGTTACCTTAGGTGGAGTTTCGTGAAACAACAGTGATGCTGTAACTAGATCAAAAGACTGATCATCTAAACCCGTCTGTTCAGCCATACCATGAAGCCACTGAATATCGAGATTAGCCTTGTTAGCTTTGTAGTCATCCATGACCAGCATATAAGGTGACCAAAAATATCGGTTTCAAGCCTGGCCTTGGCCAAAAGGCCACGCGGGGCGCGTTTGGCCACGCTACTTGAGGTGCCCATAAGCGGGCGAATTTTTCAAAAATGATGTGTTATAATCTAATTAAGTGTGTAGCCTAGCACAGGCAGGATTCGTCGGTACTGCCCTATTCCCCAACGACGTAAAGCGATGCTAGTACACGAGGCGCGAAAAACCTCGCTATACCCATGGATCTTAACGGATACCGAATACCAGTAAAATACGATTGCAAAATATTAACGTACCGTGGGGCACACGGAAACGGGAAATTCCAACGCTTAGGGAGATAAGCCCACGCTCGTTTAGTTAAATTAGGCTCGATACTTGGTTATGCATGAACCGGTGTTTGGCTTAAGTATTGCCTTTCAGGATAGCTAATTTTAAGGCATGTCGAGGAACTAAGAATCCCCGTCCATAAGCGGGCGGGGAGTGTCAAAATCCGCTCTCCCACTTGAAAAATATATCCTTGAAGGGCTTTATCTGGGTAAAGACAACCGTGTTGAGCCGCCATTTCCGTGCTTGTAACCCAATCACCACTTCCTGACGGGGGGAAAGTTGGATGCGCTGCTTTTCCCCAGTTACTGGGTTTTCAGAGACACTGGTAAAGTAGCTGATCAACCCAAACAAGCCGACTATGAATGCAATTCCTAAACGAAGGATTAGTCTACGCACCGATTATCTCCCAAATTTATCCATAGCAAAATACTATAAGACTATTGTTATGGAAGATATGATTAATGGTTAGAACCGTTATGATTAGAGCTATCATTTAACAAGTATTACCCTACATTGACCAATCTGTATTAGTCCTGAAAACTTACATAGGTGCCCTTGACCCATTAAGAATTAAATTCGCCACGGGTCGCACCTCTTGTTTGGCCTAGACACCATTAAGCTATGACCCACCATATTTTAGTTGTCGAAGATGAAACCAAACTAGCCCAGTTCATTGAACTGGAACTGAAGTACGAAGGTTATCAGGTTAGTGTTGCCTACGATGGATTAGCTGGTTTGGGAGCAGCGCGGGAATCTAATCCAGATTTAGTAATACTCGACTGGATGCTACCGGGCATATCAGGACCAGAAATTTGCCGACGCCTGCGCAGTACTGGTAATCAGGTGCCCATTATCTTATTAACCGCTAAAGATGAAGTAAGCGATCGCGTTAGTGGTTTAGATGCTGGTGCTGATGACTACGTAGTCAAACCCTTCAGCGTAGAGGAATTATTAGCCAGAGTCCGAGCTCATCTGCGACGCAATCAAACCGAAGACCCGAACATCCTGCAATTTGCCGACTTAAGTTTAAACCATAGCACCCGTGAAGTCTATCGAGGTCAGCGATTAATTGAACTGACTGTCAAAGAATTTGATCTACTCGAATATCTCCTAGCCCATCCCCGACAAGTCCTCACCCGAGAGCAAATCCTGGAAAGAGTCTGGGGTTATGACTTTATGGGTGACTCTAATATCATAGAAGTTTACATTCGCTACTTGCGCCTGAAGCTAGAAGCCAACAACGAAAACCGTCTAGTCCAAACCGTGCGCGGTGTTGGCTACGTCTTGCGAGATTAGTCCTGAGTGTACCAGTCCATCCCGACTCCCGACTCCCGACTCCCGACTCCCGACTCCGTTGTCTCAAACCAATGACTATAGCGGTTCTCATAGTAATGACGTAAACAGGATTTTTTCCCTGTTCCCTGTTCCCTGTTCCCTGTTCCCTGTTCCCTGTTCCCTATACCTAATACCCAAAACTCATATGGATGCGGGGATGCAGTTTTGCGCTTACTAACTTACCCCCTTGGAGATGTTCTTCCACAATTACCGGCACATCTTGTGGTTTGACTCGGCAATACCAAGTCTCCTCTGGAACAATCCGCACCGTTGGACCAGAACTACACTGTCCCTGGCAAGTTGTACCAATTACGCTAAAGTCAGAAACCTCAGCTTGCTCAAAGGCAGCCAGCACCTCAGCTGAACCGGCTGCTAAACAAGACTTATGTTGGCAGACTAAAACACAAGGCTTTTCGGTTTTGGCACTGTGTTGAGTAAAATCTGTTTCCACGTTGGGTTCAGTTAATATTAAGAATTATTACTACCTTCATCATAACCATTGACTTTTATGCATAGTTGAATGTCATTATCCCGTAGGATGCTAAATAACTGTTTTCAGTCCTGAGTTGGTTTTGAGGAAGCACAGTCTCCTGTTATGCACAAATGACCAATGAATAATTACCAATAACTCATTGCTCAACCATCCAATTCAATCGGAC
>NZ_JAAHIG010000523.1:0-5165 GCF_010692305.1 Moorena sp. SIO4G3
TGGAGAGAAAATTGACGATTTCTATGATTTTGGCGTTAAAGGATCAGTTTTTAGCCCTAATGGTATCATGATTGCTACTTTTAGTGATATAGGTTTTAGTGATATAGGGAATATTAAACTCTGGAATAAATTTAATGGTAGATGGAAAATCGAAACAACTTTAATTGGACATAGCGATACTATTCATGATGTGAGTTTTAATCCTATTAATAGTAATATGCTGGTTTCAGTGAGTGCGGATAACACTGTTAAAGTCTGGGATATCGAAGGGATAGAACCCGCAAATTTTATAACAGTGAATGGTTTTTTGAATGGTTCTTTAAAAGACATAAATCTGAGTCCAGATGGTAAATTTATTGCTACAGTAAGTGCTGATAGCTCTCTAAAAATTTTGGATTTAGAGGGTAATCTTCAGAAAAAGCTTTCTGAAGAAGTTTCTACTTCTAGCAAAATAACTTTTAGCTCTGACGGTAAAAAGATAGTTTACAGTCACCGTAATAAGGTTCAAATTTGGAATACTGAAACTGGAGAAAATCAAATAATTATTGAGCAACAATTACCGAGAAGACCAAGCCAGCGCAATGACTTTGGTAGAGCTCATTTTGGTGAAAACGATAGTAATATTACAGTAGGACAAGAAGATGGAACTGTTAGAATTTTATCTCTTGATGGGAAAATAATTGAAACTATCAAAGGTGGAGGTAAAATAGCTATTTATAGTCCGAACGGTAAAATAGTAGCTTCTGCTAGTAAAGATAAGACGATAAAACTTTGGAATGCTGAAGGATTAGAATACGCAGAATTACCTCCTTTAAGTGGAAGCGATTCTGAGATTAAAAGTTTGGTTTTTAGTCCAGATAGCAAAACTTTAATAGCTGGAAATAAAAATGGTAATATTCTAATTTGGAATCTTGCAGATAGAAGCTTAAAAAAACGTCAAGGACATACCCATTATGTTTCGAGTTTAAAGTTTCGACCAGATGGTTTGATTTTTGTTTCAGGAAGTGGAGGAAGTGTTAGTAGTGATAAAAGGGATGCAGGTATCATTAAATTTTGGAGTCTTGATGGACAAGAACTTAAATCTTTGAAAACCAATAGTTCTACGGTTGAGAATCTTAATTTTACTCCCGATGGTAAAACTTTAATCTATGGTGATCATTTGAACGTCAACCTGTGGAATTTAGATTTAAATTATCTATTAGATAAAGGTTGTGACTGGGTGCGTGGTTATTTAAAATATAATCCTAATGTTAGTGAAACAGATCGCCATCTCTGCGATGACATCGAAACGGCTAATTAAGGCAAACAAACCTACTCCTTCTTCCTCTCTCCCCCCGGCAAACTACTCAAACTCCGACTAGCCACATCCGCACTCAACCCCCACAGCACCAATTCCCAATAATCACCAAACGGATCAGCCCCAAAGGTTCTCCCATTCTCCACATACAAAGCCCGAATTCCCACCACCGATAACCCAAACAATAATGCCAATGACAACAACGGTCGCACAACCCAATAGGTAGCTTCCGCTCGCACTTGACTAGAAACCCCAGACAGGACAATAAGCGATCGCTTAAACTGCACCACCCACATTGGCAAAGCTGGCACACGCCTCATCTCAGCCTCAACCGCATGACCAACCGCCTCTGCTGCTTTCTCAGCCTCTTCAGCCGTTTCCATGAGTGCTGCATCCGGCTGGTTATTTGGACCCATCATCGAACTTCCCAGCTGCTCCACCTCTGACTGGATTTCTGCCAGCAGTGCTTTCACTTGCTCTAATTCTTCCCCTTGTGGGTCAGTTGGCAAACTCAGCAGAGTTCGTGCCTTAGCAATCTTGTGCAGGATGCCGTTTTCTCCCCCAACCTTAGGATGCTGCTTTTTTGGTTGCAACTTCTGCTCCATGGTTCGCAACCGACTCAGACAATTAAAACGGTCTGCGATCGCATTTACCTCTGCCTTTACCCCGTCCAAATCCATCTGATACACTGACTTGCGGACTTCCTTTACCATCGGGGTGAGAATTCTTTGGTCTTCCGGGTCAGCTTCTGTAATCTTGCCCTCTAACCGATTAACTTTCCCCAAAGCATCAGCTTGAGGAATCCCCTTCTCCTGCATATACTTGAACAATCGACCCAAAATAATCCCTAGCAATAATAGCAGGAGTGGGATTAGCGGACCAGAGCGCATACTCAAGTTTACCGGAATTGCTAGCCTCTCTTCCTTACCCTCCAGTGTCAGGTAAACCGCTCCTGTATAGCGCTCAGGAGGAATTTGCCTCCGCTCCCACTGCAATGGCAAACGGACAATTTGATTAGCAGCTAATGTTTCTGGAGTTTTAGGTGGTATAACCTCGGTTTCAGTAATTTGGTAACCGGTCTGCTTTCCCTGTAAAACCACCTCAGCATTCCTGAGAGAAACGGGTGCCTCAACTGGGTTGTCAAATCCCAGTTGCCACTGATTTTGAAAGGCACTTGCTGGAAGCAACAGGTGAGCCAATCCACAATCGAGCCACCAGCTACATTGAACTAACTGGAGCTGTACCTGTTCGGAACCTGGCAATGGCACTAACTTGGGTCTGGCTTTTGCCGTTACCGTTAGGGGAATCACCACAGCCTCTGACCGCTGTTGACCTAATGGCAGTAGCTCAATTTGACCCTCATAGGTTCCTGGGGACTGGATACCATTCACCTTCACCTGAAAATCCTTCGGTACTGCTGCTGAAAGCTGAGGGTCCCCAATTAATTCCACCTGCTGCCGTGTAATTTCCTGATCTGTGTCATTACCCTTGAGATCAGATGGCAGGAAGATAAAAGATGCCACATCCTGCTTAGAGGCAGTCAGCCGCACATTGCCAATAAACCCATTCTCCTCCCCCAGCCATCCCCTAATTTCCAGGGGCTGATCATTAGCATCCACATCAATGGTTTGAGCCAAAGCTGAGGCAGGCAAAACCAATAAAATCAGTAAAGCAGCAGGAAGAAAACGTTTCATGGTAAGCCTTAATTCATTGTGGCAACAGCACGAGATAAGACAACTTCGTGTGCTGCATAAAGGGAGTAAACTAAACCTAAAGGATTTAATTTCTCCCGTAGTAACTCTCGGCGCACTGTCAGCATAGCCTGTCCCAAGGGTTCTCCCCTAAACAGGCGTGGCAGTAGAGCAGCCCCATAGGGTTCAGCAAACATTTCCGGAACGGGGCATTCTGTACCAATGACACCGCACGCGCCAGCTACCCGAAAGTCATCAATTAAACTCATGTAGCTTTCTGGACTGTAATCCCCCGTAGCACAGCCGTTGAGGAATACCAGGGGATTGTGCAACCATTGCAAATTCGAGGCTTCCAAGAAGTTACTGTCGATGCGTCCATCACTAATCTGTAGATACGGTTGCTCCAAGATTTCATCGATGCCGCCGTGACAGTAGAAGTAAACTAGATCCAAAGTAGCATGGTCGCGCCAGATTTCTTCTAACTTAGTAATGTCCTCAGCTACCAGCATTTGCACCTCTCCTGCTGCTGCCAGTTTGGGCAGATGGTCGCGCCAGAGGGAAAATTCCTTCCAAACATTGAGATTGAGCAACAAGGGTTGGTGATTCGCAATCGTTTTTACCAACACCGTGGGTTTAGGTAACTCTCCCGTTACCCAGCAGGGCAGTTGTTCAATAGCGTAGCGGTAACCCCAGAAGCCATAGGGACAGACAATATAAGGGTCATCGCCATGGGGACAGCTAGGACAGTCTTCCTTACTGTTGAGGCAATGTTGGCAGACATGGGTTTTGCCCGGTTGATACTTTACCTCTCGCTCGTAGAGTAAAGCCCAAGGGACGGTAACTTGACCAACAATAGGATTGACTTGGATAGTGATACCTGGTTCGAGAGCAGCTTGGAGTTTTTCACCCTGGTCGATATCCGTGGGATTGCCTTGATTCTGGGGTAAAATAGCCCGATAAAGATAGCGTCCAGCATGGGCAAAACGGGGCAGCCAGGTATTGAGCAAATCCAGGTTACCTTGATCAATCCACTGATAACCCTCTCGTGCAGCTCGGTTGAGCTGTTTGCGAACTCCAGCGATCGCTTTTCCTAACATCGCAGGTTGTAAAACCGTATCGTAGAACGCAAGCTCCTGATTGCCATCGGTCCGGTCGAGAAAGCGAAAGTCTATACTGCCATCGCGCTGATCCCGCTCAACATCAATGGTTAGAACTCGCTCTGGTGTGAGTTTCAGCTGTTCGGGGGTCAGTTGATCAGTAGTGGTAAATGTAATTCTGGCAGTATGAACCGGGCGCATAGAATAAGCAGTCATCTGAGCCTCTGGTTGGGGGATAATCACTGCTTCTACTTGCTTGGCTTGCAACAGGTAGCCCCGATAGAATAGCTCGACCTGAAGATAGCCTCGCCCTGTAGATAACGTGGGGGTAACCGTAAAGCATACTCCCTCTGAGGTACCACGGTGGGGTAGTATCAGCTTTTTTACGGGAGACTCGATGGTGAAATCGTGGGAAGAAACGACCACATCCAGAGCAAGACTTTCCAGGTCATCCCACATTTGGGCTAGAGCTTGCTCTGGAAAGGGAACATTAGTGTCATCAGCTCCTTTGCGTTCTGGACTAATATCTACGTAAAGGGTGTAAGCTTGCTGACTAATCAGTGGCTGGTTGAGAGGGATTGCACTGGAGTCATCTAAATCACAAAAGAAAGTGTTGAAATAGCGAGATTCAGAGGGATATTCAGAGGTTTTATAAGATTCTTTTGATGATGGTGATGATTGTAAAAAATCTGAAGTTCTTTGCAGAAAGCTCAGTTGGTTAGTTGTCTGAATTGGCCGATGAGTCTCTAGAGCTTTAATAGTCGCAGTCAGAACTTCATCGCTTTCGTCAGAGCCTGGTTTCCAGCCAAAACCTTGAGGTCCTTTGGAGATTGGCGGGAGGTATTGTTCTAGCTCTGTGTAAGTAGGCAGTACTTCTGAGGGAATCTGACCATCAATCGTCTCTAAACAGGCTTTGGCCATTTGAAAGTATTCGTTTAGTTCTTCATTCCCCTGAATGATTGCCATCAAACCCTCTGCGATATATTCCCAGTCATCGGGGTCGAGGGCTAGCTGATGTCCCACATCTGCTAAATCATCTAACTCTTCTTGTGTTAGTGGAGTCTTTAGTTCTCTCAATGA
>NZ_JAAHIG010000524.1:0-5147 GCF_010692305.1 Moorena sp. SIO4G3
TCCCACTCAATCATAATTATGATAAAATCACCAACTGTATTTTCCTGGAATTCAAGGGCGATCCCATTGGCCAGCATGGGTGAACTTACCCATATAACTCGTGGTCTAGACAAGGTAAGGGACATGCAGGGTGTTTACAAAATTATTTTCCCTTACCCAAAAACCTTTGAGTATGGACGTCATTGACTAGAACCATTGACACCGGACAAGGTAAGGGACATGCAGGGTGTTTATAAAATTATTTTCCCTTATCCAAAAATTTTTTGAGTGTTGACCGTTGACTCTTTAGTGTTTACTGTTTACTGTTTCGTTTTTACTATTTAGTGTTAACTATTCACTATTGACTGTTAAAAAACAGCAATATTCCTAGCATTTACTACTTACCGAGAGTCATCTACCGTGTTATTCAACTCATACGCTTTCATCTTCGGCTTTCTTCCCATTACCCTGGTGGTTTTTTTTGGCTTAAGTCGCTTCCGTGTGGTTAAAGCGACCTGGGTATGGATGACGTTAGCATCCCTATTTTTTTATGGTTATTGGAAAATTACTTATCTGCCTCTGTTGCTAATTTCAATTAGTGGTAACTATGTCATTGGCAAACAGATAGAGAAGCTAGTAATTCTGTTAGACGAAGGAAGTGGAGAGGATAGTGCGGCTCCTGAGAAACCCGATAAAATCTCAAGCCTAGTATCTAAAGTAGTTAGTTATAAACAGCAAACGAAACTGCTGCTTTGGATAGGTATTTGTTTTAATTTAGCGATTTTGGGCTATTTCAAATATGCTAATTTTTTCGTAGATTCATTAAACTATATTTTAGGCACAAGTATCACTATTCCAACAATCTTACTTCCTTTAGCGATTTCTTTTTATAGCTTTACCCAAATTGCCTATATTGTTGATGCTTATCGTGGGGAAACGAAAAAGTGTAGGTATAATTTTATGACCTATAGCCTGTTTGTGTCTTTCTTTCCCCAACTGATAGCCGGTCCAATTCTCCGTTACGATGAACTATTGCCCCAGTTTGAGAAGTTACGCAATAGCCTGTTTTCCTGGAAAAACATGGGAATGGGGCTGAGCCTCTTTATCCTAGGTTTAGGTAAAAAAGTTGCGATCGCAGATAATCTATCCCCCTGGGTAGCCACTATTTTTAACAATACTGACCAACTCAGCTTTGTAGAAGCCTGGGTGGGAGCATTGAGTTATACCTTTCAACTGTATTTCGATTTTTCCGGCTACTCTGATATGGCCATTGGCTTAGGATTAATCACAAATATCCAGCTACCGATTAACTTTAATTCCCCCTACAAAGCGACATCTATCAGTGACTTTTGGCGACGTTGGCACATCACTTTGTCCAATTTTCTCCGGGATTACCTCTATATTCCTCTTGGTGGTAATCGTCGCGGTCGTCTACGTCAATATGGTAACTTATTAGCCACAATGCTTCTCGGAGGATTGTGGCATGGTGCTGGCTGGACATTTGTGATTTGGGGGGGACTCCATGGCTTATTTTTGGTAATTAATCATAGGTGGCGGCAAATGAAGCTATCCATGCCAAAAATTCTAGCTTGGATGCTGACATTTTTAGCAGTGGTAAGTACGTGGGTATTGTTTCGGGCAACTAGTATTAGTGATGGTCTAGGAATATTACAGGCAATGGTAGGACTCAAGGGCGTTATCTTGCCTACTACTTATCAAAATACCTTGGGTTGGTTAACCCCCTTAGGCATCCAATTTCAGGAGTGGCAAGATATGAAACGTCTTCTGCCACCTATAGGGTTAGAAAAGACCTTTATGGTACTATTCGGACTAATCCTAGGGGTTACCTTTTTGCCTAATACCCAGCAAATCATGAAACACTTTAAGCCTAGCTGGTACTGGGCAACAGGTATTGGCTTAATCGCTACATTTTGCCTACTGTCTCTTAACCGAGTTTCCGAATTTCTTTACTTCCAGTTTTAAGGGCTTGGGGAGATGGGGAGATGGGGAGATGGGGAGATGGGGAGATGGGGAGATGGGGAGGTGTGGGGCAGGGGCGCGGGGAGTCAGATCACCAACGGTTGTGGTTTCCAGGGCTTTGAAGGTGCAGATCCAGGTAACCCAAACTCTTCCCCCAGATCCTCTGTTCCCTGTTCCCTGTTCCCTGTTCCCTGTTCCCTATTCCGCTGCTCCCTGCTCCCTGCTCCCTGCTCCCTGCTCCCTGCTCTTAACTAACCGCTGGAACAACTGATTCACTAGCTGTTACTGGTTTACTGGGTGGTTTATTACTAAATGTAAGCCCCTGATCTCCACAATCAATGAAAATGGTATCCCCTTCGATAAACATATTTTCTAAAATCTTAGTAGCAATGGGATTTTCTAACTCCCGCTGAATTGCCCGCTTCAAGGGACGAGCACCATAGACGGGATCATATCCAGCGTCGGTCAGATAATCTTGAGCTTGCTCGGACATTGCCAGGGTAATCTTTTGCTCTGCCAACAGCCGCTCAATCCGTTTGAGTTGAATCCCGACAATTTTCCGCAATTCATCCTTGGTTAGGGTATGGAATATGATCACATCATCGACCCGGTTCACAAATTCTGGGCGAAAATGCGATCGCAAGGACTCTGTCACTCGTTTGCGCATTTCTTCATACTTGGAATCATCCCCAGCTACTCCCAAAATATGCTCACTGCCAATATTGCTGGTCATGACAATAATGGTATTCCGGAAATCGACGGTTCTGCCTTGGGAGTCGGTAATTCGTCCGTCGTCAAGTACCTGTAACAAAATGTTAAATACATCCCGGTGTGCCTTTTCCACCTCATCGAGCAATACTACTGAGTAAGGACGCCTACGCACGGACTCTGACAGTTGTCCTCCTTCTTCATACCCTACATATCCTGGTGGGGCACCTACTAACCGAGAAACTGCGTGTTTTTCCATATACTCGGACATATCAATCCGCACCAGAGCTTCTTCGCTGTCAAACAGAAACTGTGCCAGTGCTCTAGCTAATTCGGTTTTACCGACCCCAGTTGGTCCCATAAACAAGAAGGAACCAATGGGACGCCCGGGATCTTTCATCCCTGCTCTAGCGCGACGAATGGCAGCAGCTACAGCAGCAACGGCTTCTGTTTGCCCAATCACCCGTTTATGTAAATGTCCTTCCAGCTGTAATAACTTCTGGCGCTCTGATTCCAGCAATCGCTTCAGGGGAATACCGGTCCATTTAGCCACAATTTCGGCAATATCGGATTCACTGACTTGTTCTCGCAACATAGCAGTACCCCCGGATTGGAGTTCCAACATCATACTCTCTTTGGCTTCCCGGTCCCGCTGTAAAGCTTCTAATTTGCCATATTTTAGCTGGGCTGCCTTATTCAGGTCATAATTCCGTTCTGCCTGTTCCACTTGTACCCTTAAGTGTTCTTCTTCCTCTTTTAAGGCACTGATGTCTTGTAAAAGTTGCTTTTCCGATTGCCATTGTTTATTGAGTTGTTCCTGTTTTCCCCGTAAAACCACAATTTCCTTTTCAATGCGCTCTAACCGTTCTTGGGCAGAACTATAGGTGGCGGTGGTGGTACTAGTTCGCTTATCTTCCCCTTCTAGAGATAACTTTTCCATTTCCAGCTGCATCAGCCTGCGGTCAGTCGCTTCCAATTCCACTGGCTTGGAGGTAATTTCCATTTTGATTTTGGCTGCGGCCTCATCTACCAAATCAATGGCTTTATCGGGTAAAAATCGGTCAGTAATATAGCGCTGGGATAAGGTAGCTGCTGCTACCAAGGCTGAGTCGGTTATATTAACCCCGTGATGGACTTCATAGCGTTCTTTGAGTCCCCGCAAAATCGAAATGGTGTCTTCTACAGTTGGTTGCTTAACATAGACTTGCTGAAACCTACGTTCTAGAGCAGCATCCTTTTCAATATGCTTCCGGTATTCATCAAGGGTAGTTGCTCCAATACAACGCAATTCTCCCCGAGCTAGCATTGGTTTGAGTAAATTCCCTGCATCCATAGTGCCACCGCTAGCACCAGCTCCGACTACGGTGTGCAATTCATCGATAAACAGGACAATTTGACCATCTGAGTGGGTCACTTCCCTGAGTACAGCTCTAAGTCGGTCTTCAAATTCCCCCCGATATTTAGCACCTGCAATCAAGCTGCCCATATCTAAGGAAATCAGCTGGCGGTTTTTCAGGGATTCTGGGACATCACCATTCACAATTCGTTGGGCTAGTCCTTCTGCGATCGCAGTTTTTCCTACCCCTGGCTCTCCAATCAACACGGGGTTATTTTTCGACCGACGAGAGAGCACCTGAACCACCCGACGAATTTCCTCATCCCGACCAATCACTGGGTCAAGTTTTCCGGCTTGAGCGGCTTCGGTCAAATCCCGCCCGTATTTTTCCAATGCTTCGTAACGGGATTCGGGATTTTGGTCTGTGACCTTTTGAGAGCCTCGGATGGATTTAATGGCCTCTTCGAGCTTTGCCGCATCCTGGTTATAGGTTTTGAGCAAGCGGCGTCCTACCCGTTCATCCACCGCTAAACCCAGTAACAGATGTTCTACTGCAATATACTCATCCTCCAAAGTCTTGCGATAGGCTTCCGCATTATCGAGCATCACATCCAAACCACGACCCAGGTACAATTGGTCTAGGTTAGCGACTTTAGGTTGGCGCGTCGCAAAATTTTCCAGTTGTTGCTGAAACCGGTTAACATCAACAGTGACACGGGATAGAATCCGATTGGGTAGCCCATCTTGTTCCAACAATGCGATCGCAACGTGTTCGACTTCCAGCTGTTGATTTTTGCAGCGACGGGCGACATCTTGAGATTTAACAATCGCTTCCCAGGCTTTATCAGTAAACTTGTTGGCGTCAGTGGGCTGCATATCCTACAACAAATCTCGCTTTTTTACCATCTATGCTGTGGTTAGTATAGCAATCCGATACTTTTTAGCTACCAAAATCTACTTTGCAGATTTTAGCCCACTAATGCAAGCTGCTTAAGCAGCCAGGGGGTATCTCCCAAGGCCAAGATCGGTTTTGTTCCGCTCTTGGCGCTATTATCTGTGTTTAATAGAAAACGCAACCACTATCATTAAAGCTTTGGTTTTCGGCTTCAATTCAAGGAACCAGAATGTTTTCAATGACACTATA
>NZ_JAAHIG010000525.1:0-5136 GCF_010692305.1 Moorena sp. SIO4G3
ATAAATGTTGGGAATTAGTTGATGCTTTAATGCGTTTAAGTCGTCATAAGCTCGATAATTATTTACGAGGTATGAGAGCTATGAAGCTTATACAGTCTACTTTTTAGCTCTCATGTCGCCCCCCCAGTTGCAACTCCTGATCACTAAGACTTGGTAATTGCTTCAATAAAAATTCAGCTCTATGTCGCATTTTCCTTTTATATGTGAAACTAACATTTATAGAAAAAGCGATGCACCTTCTTTAATTTGGAAATACCATTACACCCATTGCTATTAGGAAATAGGGAACTTCGGATCAGTAGGTAAGACCGTGCTACATCCCTACTCCCTACTCCCTACTTCCTACAATTCAATCGAATAATAATCCAAAGCACCTTCTCCCGCACCCTGAGTCCACCGTGAATCAGGTTTCCAAGCACCATTTTCTTCTTCCCGACGGCGAGTGTAGACAGTGAGCTGATTATCCTCAATTTTCAGTAGATTATATTGCCAAGGATAACCGGGTATGAGTTCTTTGGTGTGTGCGCCAAAGGTGCCAGCACAAATTCTGTCGAGTTTGCGCCCATCTCGGCTGAGGTCGTAACGAAAAAGGCTGGTTTCGGCTCTGTGGATGTGTCCGTGGAGGAAGAAGCGGAATCCAGCAACAGCGAGTTGTTGGATGAATCCTTGGTCAGTAATGCGATCGCGTCCAGCACTATTCAGGGCATGGTGCCAAACCGCTAGTTTCAGGCAGTTGCCGTAGTCTGGGTTACGGCGAATTTCGGTCAGGGCATTGCTCAGAGCACCTGGGTGGATGCTAGCCCGGTCTCTGAATTCGTGATCCAGTTGCCAAGCGGAGTTTAGTCCTAGGATCAGCAAGTTTTGGTCTGGGAAATAGTCGATAATGGCTTGCTGGTCATAGTTGAGGGGATAGGCTTGAGCTTTGATAGCCTCATAGAATTGGCTGAAGTGGGTAAACCGTTGTTTGTATTTAGCTTCATCTCGGACTCGAATCACCTCTTCAGTGACTTTGATGTAGTGACCCTCTGTGAGTGTACCTTGGTAATTTTTGCGATCGCGTAAATCATAAGCATCTTCTGCTAGTTTCCAATTGAGGTCATGGTTACCGGGAACTAGAACAATTTGCTTCGAGTCTAGGGGGAAGTCTTGGCGGAGGTTCTCGATAAACTGTTGTGCAGCCTGGTATTCGTCTGGAGTGGAATAATTGGCGATATCACCGGAGAGGATAAGGGCATCAAGGTTAGGGATTTGAAGGTCTTGGATTAGGTCTTGGGCGAGTTGGTTTGACCAAAGGGTAGCTTGCTCAGGGGTGGTGATGTGGAGGTCCGAGAGGTGGAGGATGTACATGGTTTGAGTGGGGGGATTATAGATTGGGTTGTAGATTTGGTAGCGCTCTTGAATGGCTTCAAGAGCATTCATGGTGTTGTGAAAAGTATATAGATCATGAGTTACTGCAAATTTTTCGTTTTTGAGGCGATTAATCAGTTTAGGAATAGTGGCTTCTGTCCCAATTTTTCCCAGAGCAGATGCCGCACTAATACACACATCTTCGTGGTGATCATCCAGGCATTTAATTAACGGGTAAATCGTGGCTTCTGTACCGATTTCTCCCAGAGCTTTTGCCGCAATACTACGCACAGAATATTCATCATCATCCAGGCATTTAATTAACGGGTAAATCATCATTTCTGTTCCAATTTTTCCCAGAGCAGATGCTGCCCTCCAACGCACATCTAAGTCGGGATCATCCAGGCATTTAATTAACGGGTAAATAGCTAGTTTTGTTCCAATTTTTCCCAGAGCACATGCCACACTTCTCCGCACAAAATAGTCATGATCATCCAGGCATTTAATTAACGGCTTAATCGTAACTTCTTTCCCAATTTTTTCCAGAGCATATACCGCACTACTACGCACATAATAGTCGTTATCATTAAGGCATTTAATTAACGGTTTAATCGTAACTTCTTTCCCAATTTTTCCCAGAGAAGATGCCGCACTACTACGCACATAATAGTCGTTATCATTAAGGCATTTAATTAAGGGATATATCGTGGCTTCTGTCCCGATTTTTCCCAGAGCAGATGCCGCACTACTACGCACAGATGAGTGCTGATCATCCAGGCATTTAATTAACGGCTCAATCGCCACTTCTGTTCCGATTTTTCCCAGAGCAGATGCCGCACTACTACGCACAGATGAGTGCTGATCATCCAGGCATTTAATTAACGGCTGAATCGCTGCTTTTGTACCCATTTTTCCCAGAGCATATGCCGCACTAATACGCACCAAATATTCGTCATTATCCAGGCATTTAATTAACGGTTCTATCGCCACTTCTGTTCCAATTTCTCCCAGAGCATATGCCGCACTAATACGCACAGATGAGTGGTGATAATCTAGGCATTTAATTAATGGTTCTATCGTAGCTTCTGTCCCCATTTCACCTAGAGCTACTGCCGCCCTCAAACGCACATAATTATGATCATCATCCAGGCATTTAATTAACGATTCTATCGTAGCTTCTGTCCCGATTTCACCCAGAGCAGATGCTGCACTAACACGCACAAAATAGTCGTCATCATCCAGGCATTTAATTAACGGTTCAATCGTAGCTTCTGTTCCAATTTTACCCAGAGCAGATGCTGCACTAATACGCACATAATCATGGTCATCATCCAGGCATTTAATTAACGGTTCAATCGTAGCTTCTGTCCCCATTTCACCCAGAGCTGCTGCCGCCCTCCAACGGACATTATCGTGGTCATCATACAGGCATTTAATTAACGGTTTAATCGCTACTTCTGTCCCAATTTTACCCAGAGCTGCTGCCGCAATTTTACGCACATAATAGTCTTTGTAATCCAAGCATTTAATTAACGGGTTAATCGTGGCTTTTGTTCCCATTTTACCCAGAGCAGATGCCGCCATTCTACGCACAGAAGAGTTGTCATGATCCAGGGATTTAATTAGCTCAGGCATGGCTTTTTCTGATGCCGTTATTCCCAACAACTCAACGTTAAGTAACTTCGGAACGTCTAACCGAGCCACTAACTCAACAGTCTGCTCCTGAAACTCGGGTTTTACTGCTCCTGCTAACCTGGCTCCCAGTTGCCAATCCACTACTAACCCTAACGTTACCACCCGCTGGGCTTGGGATTGATCATCTACCAATTGCAGCATCAGCACCAGAGGTTCTGTCCATTTCAAATAATTGAGATAGTTCTGTTTTAACTCCTGATCCCTAAGATGTGGTAATTGTTTCAATAAATATTCGGCTGTATAGTATTCTTGGATCAGTTGGTGTCGAAACTCAATCAAGTCTCCTGATTGTTCAATCAAGTGATAGTTGAGTAAGTCCCCAAGCAAAGTTTCGGGGCAAACATGAGGATTGACAACAGACTTCTTAGATAGATAGTCAGTTAAAATTTCTTCGGCTTTTGTCTTGGTAATAGCAACAGTTATCTCCTTGGGGTTATCCGCTGCTGTCATCATAAACCCTAACTCTTGTAGCAGTTTAGGCCACAATAGTTTTGATGCCCTTGAAACGTTAACATCTGCTTTGATTTGCTTAGAATAAAGCTCGGTAAATGAGCGAAACACTAAACCCAGATTCGACGGTACGTTGCCTATAGACTTAAACAGGTCACATAGCATCATCAATAGTAGGGGGGTTTGCCCAAATTCCCGTAAGCGTACGCCCAACTGCTCAAGCATCTGCTCTCCCTTTTCTGGCAAATACTTTCGGACAAATTCCGACATTTGGGCTGCACTCAAGGGTTGCATTTCCAACTTCTTCTGAATCCCCAAGTCACCACCTACTCCTAAATCCCTAGTGGTGAAAATCATGGGAGTACGCTTCTGGTAATCCCTCCGAAACTGAGTTAAATCCGAGCGTGCTGCTTCTGAGGGTAGCTCGTTTACCCCATCAATCAGTAACCAGAATTGTCCCTCAAACAGTAGTCTTTCGATCTCGGTGGAGTCCAGCAGTACATCATGGCGTTTCAGAAAATTCCGCACTAACTCCAGCACCGATGTCTGGTAATATCGCAGTTCCACTAGCACCGGAATTTTCCCTTGTATCCCTTCATCCCCCAACAATCGCACTAATGCAGTGGATTTGCCCGAACCCGGACGTCCCACCAGTAAGACATGGTCAGCAGCATACTTGCGCAATCCTTCTAGGACAGGCAAACGCTCGGGTTCTTCCGGATTCTGGTTTCTTTCTGGCTGCTCCGACTTCATGGTTTCCACCATCAGGCCATCAAACAGCCCAGGAGTCTGTTGCTGCTGCTTGCCCTTACGCTCTTCCACATCGGTCAGGGTATAAACTTGCCACCATTGGGCGTAGGTGTCACGGATTGATGCTAGATAGGGATCCCAATCGACCATGTTGAAGGTTATTTGGTTGAAGGTTGAACGCGATTGCGTGGCCTTTGGCCAAGGTTTAAGGTTTAAGGTTTTTTAAGGTTGAAGGTTGAAGGTTTAATCAGGTTGAAGGTTGTGTGGTTGAACGCGATTGCGTGGCCTTTGGCCAAGGTTAGTTTGTTGAACGCGATTGCGTGGCCTTTGGCCAAGGTTATTTGGTTGAACGCGATTGCGTGGCCTTTGGCCAAGGTTGAACGCGATTGCGTGGCCTTTGGCCAAGGTTATTTGGTTGTTCGCCTTTGGCGTTCGAGTAGGGTAGGTTGAGGGATTCACTGTGCTTGTGGGCTGTATGGGGGATTGCTTAAAAGGGGGAGTGCCGGAATCTGATGGGCACCTTGCCCATGGTCTTTGGGTTTATCCCTGGTCTAGTGGATCACCCATCAACTCCCAAACCCCAGCATAATAATAATTCCAGCTAAATCTGCCCAAACAGGAATATTTTGTGGTGGAAACTACTGGCGAAGAAAACAAGAAACAGATCTGGGTGATTAAAGCCTTGGGGATTACCGCTAGTGGTGTGGTTGTGATTGTGATTGTAGTTGCAATTATAGTTGACAAAATTATCTATAAGTGCTTATACCCCTTTCCCTAGATCTTTCCATCTCCTAATCACGCCATCTCTAGGTCTTCCAGTGCTATTGTGCCACTGGCAACTGTTGACATAATATTTTTTTTGTAAATTAGTTGAGAAAGCTTAGCATTTGACCA
>NZ_JAAHIG010000526.1:0-5117 GCF_010692305.1 Moorena sp. SIO4G3
GATTTGGTGGAAGTCAAGAATGGTTTATTTGAAGGTGACCAGATTGTGGCTGAAGGGGGGGTGATGTTGTATGCCCAATCCTTAAGGGGTGGCTCTAAAGCTGATCACCATGAACATGAGCAAGAAGGGCATAATCATCAGGCAACATCCACTAACCTTAATGTTGCTAGCCTACCCTGGTGGTGGGTTTTTCCTGTAGGAGGGGTAATTACAGCTGGTGCTTTTATGCTGGGACAGCGCACTGCTTCACAACCAAGACCAGCACCTATAGAAATTTCAGATGAACCGACCAATAATAACTATCATTCCACTGCTGATGTCAAAGAAAATGGGCAGAGCAATGGGGATGGCTATTTAGATTCGGCCATTCCTAATAGTTTCGTAAACAGGCAATAATCAGCAAGGCTGTAGGTAAGACCAAAATGCTCAACTCCATCCTTAAGTGGTCTATTGCTCGACGCTGGCTAGTTGTAATTGGCGCTATCATCGTCACAGTTTGGGGATTTCGCATTGTTTCCCAAATGCCCTTAGATGTATTTCCCAATTTTGCTCCTCCCCAAGTTGAAATTCAAACGGAAGCACCGGGATTGGCTCCAGAAGAAGTGGAATCTCTAGTCACTTTGCCTGTCGAAAGTGCGATCAATGGCATTCCTGGATTGACTACAGTACGCTCGTCTTCGGGAGTGGGCATTTCTGTAGTAAAAGTTATCTTCAAATGGGATACTAATATCTATCAAGCTCGCCAGTTAGTAACTGAACGGTTACAACAAGCTGCTGCCAGATTACCGGAAGGAGTAGAATCACCACAAATTTCTCCCCTTTCCTCGCCCATTGGAACCATTCTTTCTTACGCTTTTACCATTGACGAAGATGTAGAGACGGGAGATGTCCCCTCTAAAATTGACCTAATGGCTGTGCGTCGATTGGTTGACCGAGATATTACCAACCAATTATTGGCAGTAGCGGGGGTAACTCAGGTAATTGCCTATGGGGGAGATGTGCGTCAGTATCAGGTACTGGTTGACCCTGGCAAGTTAACCGCTTTTGATGTTTCCTTAGCAGAAGTTACCGAAGCAGCAGCAGCAGCAAATACTAATGCGGCGGGTGGTTTTCTGATTAGTCCAGACAAGGAACTATTAATTCGAGGCATTGGACGAGTTGAGTCAATCGAGGATTTAGAACAATCGGTGGTAGTGGCACGTAATGGCACACCAGTGCTGCTTTCTGATCTCGCTGATGTGCGCATTGGTGCTGCCTTGAAGCGGGGTGATGGTAGCTTGGATGGGAAAAAATCGATTGTGGTGCTAGTTAACAAACAGCCCCTCGCTGATACTCCTACTGTTACCAAAGCGGTAGAAGTAGCCATGGAGGAAATTAAAGCGGGTTTGCCTGGGGATGTCAAGGTTACTGTTACCTTCCGCCAATCCGATTTTATTGATGCCTCAATTAAAAATGTCAGGAATGCCTTGCGCGATGGCATCATTATTGTTTCTATTATTTTGTTTCTGTTCTTGATGAACTGGCGCAGTGCCATTATTACCCTAAGCGCCATTCCTCTGTCTTTGTTGATTGGGATGATGCTACTCAATCTCTTTGGTTTGGGAATTAATACCATGACTTTGGGAGGACTAGCTGTAGCAATTGGGTCAGTGGTGGATGACTCAATTGTAGACATGGAAAATTGCTACCGGGGATTACGGAAAAATCAGCAAGCAGGAAATCCTCTCAACCCTTTACAGGTGGTTTATAACACTTCAGTGGAAGTGCGAGTAAGTGTGCTGTTTTCTACAGTAATTATCGCTGTAGTCTTCGCACCAATTTTTACACTTACTGGTGTTGAAGGTCGTATCTTTGCACCAATGGGAGTAGCCTATCTAGTGTCAATTTTTGCCTCTACATTTGTAGCCTTGACTCTGAGTCCAGCTTTGTGTGCTTTCTTGCTTGCTACTGTACAGTTACCGGAGGAAGAAACTTGGGTAGCACGGTTTTCTAAGAAACTATATCAGCCATTAATTCGGTTTTCTATTCATGCTCCCAGTCTAGTTTTGCTAACAGCAGTAGCAGGGTTTGTCGCTTCTCTAATTATTTTTACCTCTCTAGGACGAGTCTTCTTACCAGAGTTTCAGGAGCGATCGCTTGTCAATGCTTTCACTCTCTATCCCGGTGTCTCTCTGGAAATGACGAATCGCGCTGGTTCAGCCATGCAACTAGCTCTCAAAGATGACCCCCGGTTTGACTCAGTGCAATTACGTTCAGGGCGTGCTCCCGGTGATGCTGATGCTGGTAGTGTTACTCTCGGCCATTTGGATGTGGAAATTTCAGAGGAGGGGATGAAAGACCGAAAAGCAACGATTGAGAAACTGCGTGAGGAATTTGCCAAGTTACCGGGGGTAGCCCCTAGTATTGGTGGTTTTATTTCCCACCGCATGGATGAAGTCCTCTCAGGAGTCAGGAGTGCGATCGCAGTCAAAATTTTTGGTCCGGAACTTTCCGAATTACGAACTATTGGTGCTCAAGTTCGAGATGCCATGCAAGATATTCCTGGTGTGGTAGATCTAATTCTTGAACCCCAAATTCCGATCAAACAGGTGCAAATTACGTTTGACCGCCCTGCTGCTGCTCGTTATGGTCTTAGTGTTGGTCAGCTTTCAGAAATTGTTGAAACTGCTCTCAATGGTAGAGTTGTGTCGCAAGTACTCGAAGAGCAACAGTTATTTGATTTGGTAGTGTGGTTGAAAGCCGAATACCGCAATAATCTTAATACCATTAGCAACCTGCTGGTTGACACTCCCACGGGCACTAAGATTCCTCTTGCCCAAGTTGCTCAGATTACTTATGGTACCGGACCGAATACCATTAACCGCGAAAATGTTTCTCGCCTGATTGTGGTCTCAGCTAACGTTGCTGATCGAGATTTAGGTAGTGTAGTTGAAGAGATTCAAGCCACAGTCAAGCAGAGAGTGCAATTACCTTCCGGCTACTTTATCCAATATGGAGGACAGTTTGAATCAGAACAACGAGCATCTCAAAGTTTACTAGTATTCGGTACTCTGGCACTGATTGTGATTGCTGTTTTAATGTACTTTGCGGTGAAGTCAATCTCAGCAACAGTAATGATTATGCTCAATCTGCCTCTAGCATTAACTGGGGGAATTTTTTCCGTTGCCCTCGGTGGTGGTATTATCTCTGTTGCTTCCATGGTAGGGTTTATCACTCTCTTTGGTGTTGCTACCCGCAATGGTTTACTTCTGGTAGATAATTACAACAATAAATTGGCTCAGGGAATGTCTTTAAAGCAAGTAATTATTGAAGGTTCAACGGAACGATTAGTGGCAATTTTAATGACAGCATTGACTTCAGCGTTAGGGATGGTTCCTCTCGTAATTGGCACGGGGGCAGGGAAAGAAATTTTACAGCCATTGGCAATAGTTGTTTTGGGAGGATTGTTTACGTCTACAGCTTTAACCTTATTGGTATTACCAGCTTTGTATGCTCAGTTTGGTCGCTTTTTTATATCTCAACCCATCAATTCTGGGATTTCACCTGAAGAATTAAATTCATCCTTTAAACGTGGTTCAGTGGTGGGTCAATAGTGACAGGGAGCAGGGAGCAGGGAGCAGGGAGCAGGGAGCATAAAAACAAATTGTCTACTTCATAGTCAGTAAAACCGCTTTATTAAATGTAAATAGTTTTAGTGCTTATCAAAAAAATAAATTAGTTTTAAAGGAGTCAAACTATGAGTTCGTGGTTGCAGTCAAATTTAATTGTTATCTCTAGTGTGGTATTGATGTTTTTAGCCTCTTGCGGCAATAGTACACAGGATACTAATAAAACTACTTCCTCAGAGACAACTGCAAAAACTAATGAAGTTCACTCTTCCAATGATGGTCACAATCACTCCCACACTAATGGTGATGGTTACTCCCAAGGTGGTCAAATCATTGAATCTGGAAATTATCATTTAGAATTGTTGCCTATTGTCGAAAAACAGGGAATTCACTTAGACTTTTTTCTACAACAGGGCGAGGAACACAAAAGTGTATCTAATGCCAAAGTCAAGGCTCAAATCCAGTTACCAAATGGTGAGCAAAAGAATCTAGATTTCAGCTATGATCAGGCTGGTAAACATTACGCTGCTTTTTTACCAGGGAAAGCTACTGGGGAATATAAGGTGGTCATTCAAACTGACATTAACGGAAAAAAAATCAACGGTCGCTTTTCATTTAAACAATAAATTTTGAATAACTTTTGTGGGTAAAGACATCATGAATCGTTTGGTTAGCGCATTACTAGTTAGTTCTACTTTATTTCTGGCTCAAAGTTGTTCAACACCAGTGCAATCTGGAGATGCATCTGTTGAGGGACATAAACACCATGGTCACCATAATCACAATGAGCATGGTCATCACCATGGTAGCCATGGTCACGGAAATAAACCATCAGTAAAGACTAACGCTATACTAACCACTCCCTCAACAATTACTTTAGATAAACCAAATAATTTGGTAATTGATATTCAAGACTCGGAGGGAAATGCTGTTCCTGATTTTGAGGTTTTCCAAGAAAAAATAATGCATTTAATTGTAGTCAGTGATGATCTTAATTTTTACGATCATATTCATCCTGAGTACAAAGGAAATGGACGGTTTGAAGTTGAAGCTAATTTTCCTAAACCTGGTAATTACACTCTTTTTAGCGATTACAAACCAACCGGAAACTCAGAGCGAGTTTCTGTAGTAAAAGTAAAAGCACCAGGAACTAGTTCATCTCTAAGTGATATAGAAATCAAGAATGTAAAAGTATTTGGCAATACTAAGGTTGAGCTGAGTTTTGATAAACCCAAAGTTCAGGCTAATGAGGAAGTGATGATTAGCTTTAACTTAAAGAATGCTGCTAATAATAATCCAGTGACTGATTTACAAACTTATTTGGGAGAAGTTGGTCATTTAGTAATTGTTAAAAAATCAGCATCTATAACAGCATCTGATTACATTCATGCTCACGCACTTCCAGGTAAAACTACTGAACCGATACGTTTTGCTACCCAATTTCCGGAAACAGGCACATATAAAGTGTGGGGTCAATTTAAGCGTAATGGTGAGATTGTAACGGCTGAT
>NZ_JAAHIG010000527.1:0-5098 GCF_010692305.1 Moorena sp. SIO4G3
TAACGGGATGGGCAAGCAAAGGTATCTGTCTGATGCACTGCCCACCCTACATGAACTTGAACTTTTAGCGTTTCAATAGATGCACCACCAACGGATACAGAGAAATAACTAGGACTCCATAGCGCAGTTTTCCCGCATGGCTTAAGATATCCACTTTGTCCGTATCTGCGACTTGATACTCCTTTTAGGCTGTTAACTATTTGAGAGATTGATATTTTAGGCGGGTACTCAATTAATGCGTGTACGTGATCAGACTCTCCGTTGAACTCCCTAATTTCAAATCCCATCTTTTCAGCCACCTCCTTGAACGAGTCTTCAATGGTCTTGAGGCTTGTTAAGGTCAGGATCTTTTGACGGTATTTAATGACACACACTAAGTGTATTTGCGTTCTTTGTAACGCTGTGTTGTTCTTTCCGGAAAGTCATTGTCAAATCTTGTATGCTACTATATAATCAGAGTACAGACCTACTTTGAGCATTGCATTGAAAGCTAGATATCAGTATCGTTTTTATCCAACAAACCAACAAAAACAGGACTTAGCTAGATTATTTGGTTGTGTTCGCGTGGTTTGGAACGATGCTTTAGCTATTTGTAAGCAATCTAAGAAAGTATTAAAATCTGGAGATTTACAAAAGTTAGTCATTACTCAGGCAAAAAAGACTGAATAAAGGCAATGGTTATCTGAAGTTTCTGTTGTTCCTTTGCAGCAGTCTGTTGCTGATTTAGGAGTTGCCTTTAAAAACTTTTTTGATTCCTGTAAAGGCAAACGAAAAGGCCGCAATGTTAAGTCTCCACGATTCAAGAAACGTTCTAATAAGCAATCGGCACGGTTAACCCGTAGGGGTTTCTCTATTCAAGGTGATGGGGTTTACCTAGCAAAAATTGGAGTGGTCAAACCGATATGGTCTAGAGCACTACCTTTGACCAAAGGTCACGCTACGCGAACAGACCCAAGCTCTGTTACTATAATCAAAGATTGCAGTAATAGTTACTTTTTGAGCTTTGTAGTAGACATTGAACCTGTTAAAGTTCATGCTAAGAACCAAAGCATTGGAATCGATCTAGGTATCAAAACTTTCGCGCTTATTGAGTGACGGGATTCATGCCAAAAGCCCTGATTATTCAAAGCTAGATCGAAAGTTACGCAAAACTCAACGAAAATTTGCCAAGCAACCCAAGGGGTCTAACCGGAGAGAGCAAACTCGCATTAAAATCGCAAAACTAAACAATAAAATTACCAACAAAAGAAAAGACTTTCTACATAAACTATCAACCAAGATCGTTAGCGACAACCAAGTAATTGTCTTGGAAGACTTGAATGTATCGGGAATGGTCAAAAACCGTAAACTGGCACGAGCTATCAGTCAGCAAGGTTGGTCAGAGTTTAGAGCTCTTTGTGATGCGAAATCAGATAAGTACGGCAGAGATTTTCGAGTTATAAACCGTTGGGAGCCTACTAGTCAAGTCTGTTCAGATTGTGGCTTTAAATGGGGCAAGCTCGATTTATCTGTACGCTCAATACTCTGTGTTAATTGTGGAACCGAACAAGACAGAGACGAGAACGCTGCCAAGAATATAGAAAAAGTCGGCATGGGGCATCGGCACGACTTAAAACGGACAAGGAGGGGTGGTAAGACTGCTGAGACCGTAGGTCACGCTACGCGAACGGTAGCGCACCCCGACGATCTGTCAAGAATCACCGCTCTTCCAGGGCGGTGAGTATGTCAATACAATCGCATCATCCTAGACACCTTCCGCCAATCACCGTTTCCCCTACTCTGCTTTGACCTTCCTCAAGAAGAGTATCTGACCCAATTGGAGCAACGGATTAATCACCTATGCTCCCAAGTCAAAGTATCCATATCCCTCTCTATCCCAGCCGCCCAGAGATTCTATGAAACTAGGTTAGTGAATCAGAACGATATGGTTTCTTTGCCGCCACAAAATTCCAATCGAGATCATGACCACAGCAAGGACACTGAGCTGCTGGCTACCGCTGCAGAACTTTACCGGAATTTGAGACAAGCAGCGGGATTGACACTGGAGGAAGCAGTAGTGCAAACCTCTGGTTACACTGTCCCTTTAGAAGAAACTATTACTGCTTGTCAGGAGGTGATTAAATCCCAGCCCGACAACCCTCATGCCTATTTCATGCTGGGTAATGCTCAGCGTCAGCAACAGGACATTGATGGTGCGATCGCTAGCTATAGAAAAGCCCTTGAGTTAGCTCCGGACAATTATTACTTCTACCGACACTTATCAACCCTGCTCTACCAGGAAGAGCGGTTGGATGAGGCAATCACTGTTTGTCAGCAAGCCCTTCAGTCACAGCCTGAAAATCCCTTGATTTATAGTGCTCTTGGCAAAATCCAGCTTCAGAAGGGAAATCAAGCAGAAGGAATGGCTAACTGCAAAAAAGCTGTTGAACTAGCTGAGGGGGTGACAATTCCCCTGCAAGCTTTGTGTTTTTAGAGTTTCAGTTGGTAAGCCTTTGAGAAGATCGAGCCAGGGATGGTCATCCCAATTGAACTTGACCAACGAAAAAATTAGGTTTCAAGACAAGACCATCCCAAATAGGGGCGTTATTCAACCTGTCAATCGACCCAATCTTTTTTGGGATAGCATGGCTCAAAAGCTTACCCCAAGCAATTTTTAGCCTGGTTGTCACCCCCTCAGCAATTTATGACCTATCTTTTTTTACCATAATTCGCTCAATTTAATATATATCAAGGGTTACAGGGCGCTTGTCACCCCTTCAGCTGTATACTAAACCTTATCGGAATTAAGCCTAATTAAGGCATAATTAAGATCGGCTACGTGATGTCAGTCATGAGGTATCAGCATGATTTTGAGCTTCAAGGAACTTCAGAGTTTTCCTCAAGTTCTCCAAAGCCTGACAGGCATCAGTCTTCAAGAATTTGAATGCCTTTTGGTGAGCTTTGAGGAAGCGTGGGAAACGTTTGTCAAACAAAGGTTTCAGCGAGAAGGTCGTTCGTCGAGCCTAGGTCGGCGGTAGGAAACCTCAACTTAAGACACTCGAAGATAAATTGCTCAACATTGCTGATATATTTTCGACTCTATCCAACCCAAGCTGTCCAGGGATTTCTATTTGGTATCGGTCAAGCCCAAGCGAATCAATGGGTGCATCGGCTGACCAGGGTACGTGTGGCAAGCTTTGGGCATTTGAGTTACAGTTGCCAGAGCGTGAGAAGCGCGAAATTAGAAGCGGTGCTCAACGCCTGTCCGAGTTTAGAGTTCATGATTGATGGCACAGAAAGGCTCATCAATCGACCGAAGGATTTCGAAGACCGCAAAACCTACTATAGTGGCAAGAAAAAAGCCCACACAGTCAAGAATAACCTGATCAGCGAACGTGGTGGCAAGGTGTTATTTTTGAGTGACACCTACTATGGCTTGAAGCACGATAATTTGATTGCAGATGAGGAGGGCTATCGGTTTCCAAAAGGGAGCACCCAATGGCCACGATACTGGGTTCCAAGGATTTGCCCCAAGGGGGGTCAACATCAAGCAACCGAAGAAGAAGCAACCGTTAGCAGAACTGAGCGATGAACAAAAACAGGAGAATCGACAAATTTCGAAGGTTCGTGTGGAAGTGGAACACCAAATTGGGGGTATCAAACGATCTCAGATTGTGGTGCAGAAATTTCGGAATTGGGTTGACCACTACATTGATGATGTGATGGAGACAGCTTGTGGGCTTCATAATTTCCGACTCACCCACCGTCAAACAAAAGTTACTAACCACCTGTTAGTTTCCTAATCCCAAACCTTAGGGAAAGAATCGATTCCTTGAGTTTTCTGCACTATTTCCGATAAGGTTTACTACATAAGCAAATTCAATTATCATGATTATTCTGCCTGCTTATTGAGAATGAACTCAATAGCAAAAGCTGAATGCCAGCATCCTTGTTATAAATCTTTTTGTAGTACGTCCGAAGGACGTAATGTCGGTTTGCAACTTTCTTACTTATTTTTCTCCAGACATGACCATTTCCCAACTGACTGGAGTTCCCTTCTTCACATCAGCTTTCACGGATTTCCCCAAGAGAATATCATAATATTTAGTAGGCAATCCGCACCCCGGTCTAATTGCTCTCAAATTCTTTGGGGTTAAGATATCTCCGGCTTGCATATCCTCAGCAATATCAAGACTCACATCACTAACTGTCTTCCTAAAATAAAGGCTTCAGCTGCTTCAACGCCTACGCTGGCTCCCCGCCAACGGGCTAAATGTTCAACGGCTTGTAATGAACGGGGATGAGGCCAGGGACGCATTTCAGACTGATAGGCTTCCAGGGCTTTGAGCTTGAAGTTGAGGGTTTCAGTTACATCTACAAACCAGTTGGGTGCAAAGATGGGGGCAGAGCCAGGGGGTTGCCATTCGGTACTGGAAGGTATTTCAAAAAATAGGAGTGATTTGACTGGATGTCCAGGGACAGGACGGCAGGCGGTAATCACGGCTTCATGAATGCAGCGGTGATCAATGTTCACATCACCGCTATGGTGGGTATAAACGATCTCCGGCTGATGTTGGTCAATGGCTTGTTCGACCACCTTAATCACATCCAACAATTCACAACCATCCATGCGATTATCGGCAAAATTATGGAGCGTGACAGAGGCTGCGCCTAAAATGTCACTGGCTTTATTAGCAGCCACTGCTAATGCCGAAAGTTGAGATTTCCATTGTGAGCGATCGCGATTGGAGGCTCGGCTGGTAGCACCTTCGGCTAGGATTAGGATATGAACAGTATTACCTTGTTGAACGTGTTGGGCTATGGTACCACCACAGCCCAATATCTCATCATCAGGATGCGCGGCGATCACGAGAACTGTATTCATCAATGCGACTCAAATCTTTAGCAACAGTTTCAATTAACTCATCCGATGGATTCACACAATCAATCTGCGAAACTACCATCACTAGCCGACGAATGTCCACATCATAGTGGCTCAAGACCCGCTTAAAACGGGGTAGATGCCCGGAGTGAAACTTCGACATACCAATTACTACATCCATCGATGGCAAGCCTTGGGGATAGGGCATTAAGGGCTCAATATAGCGAGCAGCAGCCT
>NZ_JAAHIG010000528.1:0-5079 GCF_010692305.1 Moorena sp. SIO4G3
TCACAACTAATCAAGACCCTGACCCGGTGATAGCTTCGCGAAAACAACATGAGAAACGATGTTATCGGCTGGAATTCAAAATACAAACGTACAAGTATGCTGCTGAATAGTTTTGTCAGTCAACCAGCTCCCCGCCCTGGAAGGACGGGGATTCTTGCTTCTACGAGGTGACTTGTTTAACCAGGCCGGAGCCAGAAAAAATAGAGGTCTCATCTCCACAAGCGTACTTGGTCTATGACCCAGGTTTCGGTGTGCCGGAAACGAAACCTTAGAATAGTGGAGCCTTAATCAAAAAGGTTAAAACTTTTGACTCATAGCCGACTAACTATAAAGGCTCCACTATTCTTACGGTAACTTCTAACCCCACCGTACCTAATCTAGTTAACAAGTTAGATAAACTTTTTCTTGATATTATGTTTTCGTAGATATCCAAATCGTTAGATTTGATTATGCAATAAGCTGATATCTTAGCTGATTTTTTACATTATCTACTTATTTTACTATCATGTTTATCTAGATTATTAATTGTTTTTATCTTAACACGATGCGATCAAACCGTCAAGTCTTAATTTCAAAAAAAGCCGTCCCTAGAAGTTACCGTAAGAATAAAGAAGCCTTTAAAGAGGGCAGGCTATGAGCAGAAGGATTAAAACTTATTAATTAAGGCTTCTTTATTCTAAGGTTTCGTCTCCTATAAGGACGGGGCTTTAAACCCAAATTTTTTGGTAAACGTCAAGCGTAGCTAATGGGCAAGTGATACTAAGTTGGAATCAAAGATAGTATCTTCCTCAAAAGGTGATGGGGTGATGGGGTGATCGGGTGATGGGGTGATCGGGTGATCGGGTGATCGGGTGATCGGGTGATGGGATGAAAGTGCTAACTATAAATGCAACTTAGTATCACTTGGTATGAATCACGATCATGGTGGTCTTGCACCATGACTGAGACAAAATTAATTTTAATAAAATTAAAATTAATTTTATCAGTTATTCTGAGTTTACTGACTAGAACTCGCTAACAGCTGCAGATCAGGTGCATCCTGATTTTGCTAGTTCATTCCCTGAGGTAATGGTGAAAGAAGGCTGACAGGCTCGCCTAAACTGTGTTTTTGTCCATTTAGCATGTACCCCTTCTTCTCTACTCTCAAAGGTTGTGCATAAAATTTAGCTAGAGCAAGTTGAAAGAAAAAGGCTGGATTACCGAGTAAGTAGCGAGCTGCCAGACTTTTGGGTTCACGGGATAAACGATAAAGCCACTCTCCACCAAGATTGGAAATAAATTCTGGACAGTCAGGAACCAAACCTGCCAATCGGTCGATCACTGCACCACAAGGCATGAACACATTGACATTAAGACGACTACGATGCTGCCAAATCCATTTTTATTGAATTGGCATACCCATGCCTACCAATAAAATATTAGGTTTTGTCTGGTTAATTTTATTAATTATCTCTTGATTTTGGCTGGGGTCTTCTTTATCAAAATATCCGTGGTGACCATTGACAATAATATTGGGGTATTGTTGTCTAAGGTTATTAAGGGCTGTTTCTAGATGCTTAGGCTTTGACCCCAGCAGAAAAATTAACAAGCTATTTTGGTTAACATTCTCCAGCAATTTTGGCAGTAATAGTGTTTAATAAGCGCGGTATTTTAGTGATAAATTGTACCCCATAAACTGAAGGGCTTTTAAGATACCCATACCGTCACAATGGGCGATTTATGCACTTTGGATAAATTCCTAGAACCAGGGTAGCTGCATCGAAAGATTAAAACTATGTACGTTATAGTTAGCTACGGTTATTTTTCTCAACGCAAGCGGCATGAATGGCATCTACAATCCTAGGGACGGTTACACAAGATATTCTACGCTCTAGCAAATGTACATTAATAGCAGGTAAATAATCTAATTCATTCAGTTGATTTTTTCTGGCCATTGCCGTAATAGTTAGAGTAGTGATTATTTACAGTATTGCTACCGGCTGTCCGCGATCGCGTTTTCATGATCTCCAAATTATGAATAAGTTATGTGTGTCGATCACAAGTAGGACTTACCCAGGTTATCGAGAAATTAAGGTTTTAGCCAATAGGGAACTTCGGCTCTGGAAAGAACCGGCAATAGGGAATTACAGCAGTTTTACAGATCTGATTTTACAGATCTGAGTGGGTCAGTCTTGAGGAGGTAAAAGGCTTGTCTGCTTGGATGGTATCCCCCTATTACCCCCTAAAAAAGCCGGGTAAACAAGAGGCTTACATCCATGGTCTTGACAAATGACTAATGACTAACTTATCTTTTCCAAATTACCAACATTACACCGCAGATAATCACACCCAACCCCACGGCACGACTAAGGGGGATGGTTTCCTTAAAGAAAAAATAGCCCATCAGTACGGAGAAGACGTAAGTCAAGGATACTGAAGGACCAGCAACGCTGAGATTTACCCTGGTCAGCAACAAAATGTATGCGAGTGCCCCTAAACCATAACAACTTAACCCTGCTAGAATCTCTGGGGTCTTGGGTATACTGAAAATTTGATCTAGCCAATTGCTAGCGTTAACTTTTTCCAGCTTTTCGGCTCCAGTTTTGAGCAAGAACTGTCCAGTAGCACTGGTTAGGACTGACATTAAGAAAAGACTAAATTCTGCTAGAGTCACGAATATCTGAGAATTACAATTGGTCGATACTTCTTAATCCGATTGCTATTTTGATGTTATAGGCTTCAAGCTTCAGGAGCTTAAGTTATTGTGATTGCTCCTAAAATAGTGTTAGGAGATTGATTTTAAGTATTTATGGCTATTTCCAGCTCTGCTACCTACACCGAAGAACAAATTTCAGCTTGGCTGCGGGGTTTATTTGCCGTTGCCTGGGCTGATGGTCACTTTGACCCAGAAGAACAAGAGGTTATGGCTCAAATCACCCAAGAGACATTGGCTCCTGGCACTGATTTGCAGTCTTTTGATAAACCCATTACTCCTGAAGAACTGGCAGCAGCTTTAGGTAAGGATAACACAACGGCAGAGAATTTTCTACGAACTGCTGTAATGGTAGCCTTGGCAGATGGGGTGTACTCTGCGACTGAAGCTGATGTTCTAGACCAGTTCTGTGAAGCACTAGGTCATAAGGTTGAGGCTCTTGAATCACTGCAGGTAACTCTTTATGACGGTAAGGCAACTGAGCAAAGCGATTCTGTTGATGCGTTAGCTCAAGAACCAGGAAGTTCTGACCATCCCCATTCAGATATTCTACAGCCAATGCGGGATTGGTTAGATGGTATGGATGTTAATGACCCACGGGTCGCTCGATTTATGTGCAAACTGATTCCTTCTCAGTGTCCGTTTGAACGGGACGTGAAGCTATTTAATCACAAAATCGTCCACATCCCACCGATGTGTAAGCTTAATCCTCTTTATGATCAGTTAGTCGGCTTGCGCTTCCGGGCTTTATCTTATTTAGCCGATGATTGTGGTGAAGATGTTTCAGCATATTTATAAGTGGTGATTGGTGCTTGGTGATTGGTGATTAGTCATTAGTCATTGGTGACTAGTCATTAGTCATTGGTGATTCTTAGTTAGATTAATTAAGGGAAATGGGTTCAACTGACTGATGTCAAGAAAAAACTAAGGACTAAAAACTAATTATGCAATTTATCGACCAAGCAGAAATTGAAGTTGTAGCTGGTAACGGGGGCGATGGAATTGTGGCGTTTCGGCGGGAAAAGTATGTTCCTGCTGGAGGACCGGCGGGGGGTAATGGTGGTCGGGGGGGTAGCGTGATTTTCAATGCTATAGAGCATCTGCAAACGTTGCTAGATTTCAAATACGCCCATTGCTTTCGAGCTGAGAATGGGGGTCGGGGAGGCCCTAATAATCGGACGGGAAAAAATGGTAGCGATCGCATTATTGAAGTTCCCTGTGGCACGGTTGTCTACAATGCTGACACGGGAGAAATGCTGGGGGATTTGGTGAAACCTCAGCAAATGCTTTGTGTTGCCAAAGGCGGTAAAGGAGGTTTGGGAAATCGGCATTTCCTGAGTAATCACAATCGCGCACCAGAGCATGCGTTACCTGGACTACCTGGAGAGCAACTGAGGTTACGGTTGGAGTTGAAGTTACTGGCGGAAGTAGGCATTATTGGTCTACCTAATGCTGGTAAGTCTACTCTGATTTCAGCACTGTCAGCGGCACGACCCAAGATAGCCAATTATCCCTTTACCACTTTGATTCCCAATTTAGGTGTGGTCCGTAAACCCACTGGGGATGGTACTTTATTTGCTGACATTCCTGGGTTGATTGCTGGAGCTCATCAAGGTATTGGTCTGGGTCACGACTTCCTACGTCATATCGAACGCACTCGCTTGTTACTGCATTTGATTGATATTACTGCTGCTGACCCGATTGCTGATTATCAAACTATTCAACAGGAGTTACAAGCCTATGGGAGAGAATTGCCAGAGCGTCCCCAAATTCTTGCCCTTAATAAGGTAGATGCGGTTGATCAAGACATGATCGATGAGGTGTCTACTTACCTAAATCAGCTTACTCAGGTACCAGTTTTTTCGATTTCAGCTGTTGCTAAAATTGGCTTGGATGCTTTGTTATCGAAAATCTGGCAATCTCTAGATCAGTTGTCAGTGGCAGATGGCTCAAAGGCAGCAGTCAACCTTCAACAGTCAACTTTCAAGGTTTAACCGGTAATTAAGAAATGACTAATTATTAAAGTAGTCATAGGCTTGTCGAGAAATGGTGCGAATCAGTTTTTCGGCACTGGCATCATTAAAGGGGCGTTTGACCATTACGCTGATAATGTAACGCTTGCCGTTGGGCATTTTTACTAAACCTACATCGGCCAGAAGTCGGCCAAGGGTGCCAGTTTTATGGGCAATGGTGGCACCATTACCTAGTCCTTGGGGTAATAGTGTGTTGGTCTTAGTTTGGATCATAATATTGATCAGGTCAGTACGAGATTGGGGAGAAATCCACTTACCTTGCTCAAGGTTAAAAATCAAACTTGAGCAATTAGCAGGTCAAAGGTTGCTCTGACTAGCGATTTCAGGGTGACAGGAGTGATTTTCAGAGACTCA
>NZ_JAAHIG010000529.1:0-5035 GCF_010692305.1 Moorena sp. SIO4G3
TAATCAGTGTAGTGATTATAGTCATTAGTATTGTAATCATTCTCAACTTTTGTGTTGAGAATTATATAGCTTGCTATTTTTTGTAATAACTAATACATTTTTTTCTATTTAAAATCTATCTATATAGTTAATTTGATATTGCCTTTTTCCTTTTCCCCCACTCGCTATTGCATCAAGACAGAGATTCTGTTCACAACTCAAATAGAAATGCTATAGCTATATGGTGACTTGGTAAGCAGGTAGGCAAAATAAACATCATAAATTGGGGATGCGCCCCTACAGGCTGTACACCGGTTCCACCTGTGCTTAATAAATAAGCATAATGATTATTGATACTTGCACCCCTCCGACAACTGGGAATTTCTAGATATATGAGTGAAAACCACAGATTTGACGGTAAGTTTGGGCAAAGATTGTTAGGGCTTGTCCAGCCTTACTGGTATCCACTATCGGATCAAACAGGAACGTTTCTAGGGCTATTACTGTTACTAATAGTATTCCTATTAATAATTTCTTTTACTATTGTCAGCCTCATTAGCTTAGGAGGACAGCACTATTTTCCAGAAATAATTAATAGTGTTGCTCCCGGTTTAGTGGACTCTGTTGCCATGATCAATAAGTCGCCAGCTATCTATTTCATTGGTGTACTTTTGCTGGCTACGATTGCTGCTTTTGCCTACTACAGGCAACAGTTACAAGCTCATTGGCAACCATGGTTGATGTCAATAGTGATAGTGTTGTTACTGCTATCAAGTACTGGGGTAAATGTCTTAAGCAGCTACTTAAATCGGGACTTGATCACCGTCATGGCTCGACACCAGGCGTCAAACTACCTGACCCTGCTCTTACTCTACAGCAGTTCCCTATTGGCCATTGTGCCCTTAATGGTGTTTTCCAACTACATCAAAAAGAGACTCTGTCTCGACTGGCAACAATGGTTAACCAAATATTTTCTCGATCAGTATCTATACAATAGAGCCTATTACGAACTCAAGACAAATCTTGATATCGATAACCCAGACCAGCGCATCTCCAAAGAAGTTGAATCCTTTACTCAAACCATCTTGGATTTTTGGGTTGCTATACTTAATCAAGTTGTTAATCTAATTGCTTACGGAATCGTTCTTTGGACGATTTCTAAACTACTGTTGACTGCTATGGTAGTCTATTCTCTGTTCGTCAACGTCAGCGTGATTTTTTTGAGTAAACGCTTAGTTGATCTTAATGGAGAAAAACTCGAATACGAAGCCAATTTCCGGTACAGTTTGGTTCGCATCCGCGACAATGCTGAATCAATCGCCTTCTCTCGTGGAGAAACCCAAGAATTGAGTTTAGTGAAGCAGCGATTTATTCAACTGATGCAGAATCTAAATCTGATTATCGACTGGCAGCGGAATATAGAATTCTTAACCATAGCGTATCAAAATTCTATCTTTATCATACCTTACTTGACTGTAGGATCATTGTATTTTAGTGGTCAAGTTGAGTTAGGGACAGTTACTCAAGCAAGTATATTGTGCTTTCAGCTTTCGGGGGCACTTGCAGTGATTGTACGTCGGTTTGATACCCTTAGTGCTCTTGCTGCGGTGGTTAATCGCTTAGCTAGCCTGGCGGAGGTTTTGGAAGCGCCGACAGCACAACAGAATGCTGCTAACATTATTAAGACAGTAGAAGACAACTGCTTTGCCCTCAAAGAAATTACCTTGCAAACTCCTAACAGCGAACAGACTTTGGTCAAAGATCTCTCGTTGTCAGTAGAACCGGGTGAGGGGACACTAATTATGGGGGCGAGTGGCTGTGGCAAGAGTTCTTTGCTAAGAGCGATCGCTGGGTTGTGGAACACAGGAACAGGCTGCATCATGCGACCTGCCGTGGAAGACATCTTATTTTTGCCTCAACGTCCTTACATGATTCCAGGATCCTTGCGAGAACAGCTGCTTTACCCAAATGCCAGCCGCGACAGTTCCTTGGAGGAATTGGAGTCCGTGCTGCACCGGGTTAACCTTTCTGAGCTGCTGGCCAAGGTGGGCAGTTTGGAAGTCCAATTAGATTGGAACAGTGTTCTTTCCCTAGGAGAACAACAGCGTCTAGCCTTTGCCAGACTCTTGCTGAATCAACCTCGCTATGCCTTCTTGGATGAAGCAACCAGTGCCTTGGATCAGCAAAACGAGCGGCATCTCTACCAGGAACTACAGCAAACCGAAACCACGTTTATCAGTGTTGGTCACCGAGAGAGTCTGCTGAAGTACCATCAGCAAGTTCTGGAACTATCGAGTGATTCTAGCTGGCAGGTGATTCCAGCCCAAAAGTTTGGTATTGAGCTCGGGAAGCTCCCAAATCCCCAATTTTCTTGAAATCCAATTTTCTTGAAAAAATTGCTAAAGTGATTTATTAGTCTGTGTAGTACATTGACACTCCCCGCTTTAAAAAGACGGGGATTCCTAGATCTACGACCGGCCTTAAACCTTTGCATCCTTGCGGCAATACCTAAACCGAAATCCCGTCAAGACTAAGATTTTAGTTTAGTTTACAAAAGACCCAGCGGGCTAGTCTCCTTAGGCGTTTAGTTACTTTTTGAGAAGTGCCTTAAAAGTCCGTTGCTTCCCTGTTTCACTCGGTTCCGGCGTGCCCCGCCGTACCGTTTATTTTCAAATTGTGATCTGGCTGGGTTCACACACCAATTGTTAGTTGATGATTAGGTTTTTAGAGAGGATTTTCCTTACCCTCTGGGCATTACTACTTAATGGTCAATAAGTTACGGGTCTCTCTCCCGGCTCAGCCACGGTTTTTCAGCCTGTACCCTATATTATTCTACCACGTCCAGATTAAGATTCCGGAAGCTTCTGAATTTTTTCACGGCGACTAAACTCGCTATTCACTTTCATCTCCGCTTTAAAAAGACGGAGCTTTCAGTGTTTAAATTTATAGTAACAACAATAGACTTCGCCGCAGTTGCCTGGAACTTCGGATCAAGAATTGACCGAAACATTATCAAAAAAGCGATGCAGCCAGGTTTGTTGATGTTTCTATCAGCTGTGTAAGTCCTAGATTGATTAGTTACAATTAACCCACTCTTGTAAGAGTGGGTTAGACAAAAAATCTAAAGCTAACCACCAATGGCGTTGTTAGTACACGCCAGGATTATAGCGATCGTCGCCCGCATTATAAACCTCTGAGGTCTTAGTCACGGTAAACTTTTCAAGGTTAGCTTGTAACTTTTTCTTCTGCTTTGGCTTTAGTCCCTTAATGTTCAGAACATCTTCTACTGAGTCGTAGGGTGCATTTTTAATAATCTTTTTAGCCAAGTTTGGGTAGAATCCGCGATATTTGCGAAACTTTCGCACATGAGTATTGTTCAGGTCAATCTTCTTACCAAACTCCGTGGCTAACTTGCGATCAGCCGCATTGCTCTTGGATGACTGAGCCTCATTGCTCTTGGATGACTGAGCCTCATTGCTCTTGGATGACTGAGCCTCATTGCTCTTGGATGACTGAGCGATTAAAGCGGTAGATGAGGGCAACGTTAAGTTATTTAACGAAAATGTGTCTGCTGAAGACATAGGGGAAGCGATCGCACTTTGGGATAAGCCTAAGCAGCCCAAGCTAAGCACTAAGAGGCATAACACGGCCAGATGAACCAGTTTTTTCATCATAAAACTCCTTACTTACACAACACAGCACTAAGAGAAATTAATCTCTGTGGGTTTAGTTTAATTTTTGTTTCCTATCATCTCATAATATCGAAGTCCAGACACAAGACCTCAACTTTTTCCAGAATATCAGAAGTTACCACCCTAGTTCATTGACAAATGTTGCTTTGTAAGCTACTAGCTATCAGCTATAGCAAAGGGAACAGGGAACAGGGAACAGGGAACAGGGAGTAGGGAATATCGCATCAAAATTCTCTCAATTCCTACACGGATTGCTATATCAGGTATCAGCTATCAGGTATCAGCTATCAGCTTATGGGCTACAGATAGAGCTACTGTTCCCATAGCGTGGCCAAAGGCCAAGGCCAGGCTACGCCAATGGCTGACGGCTGACGGCTGACGGCTGACGGCTGACGGCTGAATAAAGAATTCCTAAGCAAATCCTAAAATAGATCTAAAAGCTGAGGGATAAACCTGACTTTTGTGGGACGATAACTATCCTGAGAAGAACAAATAGCAACAGGATTTAGCCATGACTCTACGATTGGGGGATACCGTACCCGACTTTACTCAGAATTCTAGCGAAGGTGAGATTAACTTGTATGAATGGGCAGGAGATAGCTGGGTGGTGCTGTTTTCTCACCCAGCCGACTTCACCCCAGTTTGCACCACCGAGTTAGGTATGGTTGCTAAACTCAAGCCCGAATTTGAGAAGCGCAATGTTAAAGTGCTAGCCTTGAGCGTGGATGATGTTGACTCCCACAAAGGCTGGATTGGAGATATCAACGAAACCCAGACAACAACGGTCAACTACCCGATTTTGGCGGATCCAGATAAAAAGGTGTCTGACCTTTACGATATGATCCACCCCAACGCTGACAACACCCTAACCGTACGCTCTGTTTTCGTCATCGACTCACAGAAGAAATTGCGGTTAGTGTTAACCTACCCTGCTAGCACCGGTCGTAACTTTGACGAAATCCTGCGAGTGATTGACTCCCTACAGTTGACCGATGACTATAAAGTCGCTACTCCCGTTAACTGGAAAGACGGGGATGACTGCGTTATTGTACCATCCATCAAAGATCCAGAAGAGTTGAAGGAACGGTTTCCCAAAGGATATGAGGTAATTAAGCCCTATCTGCGGATGACACCCCAACCGAACAAGTAATATCAAGTCTGGTTGAATACCCATAATAAAAGTGTGGGGAGGGTGGGGAGATGGGGAGATGGGGAGATGGGGAGATGGGGACCCACCCCATTCCCCTCCCAGGAGGGGAATGGGGAGATGGGGAGATGGGGGAGATTTGTATAAAGCGATGCAGCGCGGTCTTGGGGAGGCAGCGCGGTCTTGGGGGTCTCCCCCATGAGCGACTGCCGTGGTT
>NZ_JAAHIG010000053.1:0-35916 GCF_010692305.1 Moorena sp. SIO4G3
TCGGTTCAATGACAAACAGCTTAAATGTATAGTACTGTATGCGGTCAATTTCGCCACAAAGCCCTGGAAAGTGCATCTGAAAGAAACATTAACCCCTTTGCTAGAGGCTTACTCTGTCGGGCTAGAAACTGGAGATTTTGACCAATCTGCCTTCTCTGCGGATATGTACTTAGAACATTCCTTTTGGCTTGGCAAAGAGTTGGCTGAGCTTGACCAGACCTGTGCCAAATATCATCAAGGGATTGATCAACTCAAGCAAGAGATGCCACGTCAGCTTACTGCGATGACCTGGCAAGGGGTCTTAAATTTGCTAGGACAAGCTGAAAATTCTTGCTGTTTAAAGGGTGAAGTTTACGACGAAGAGATCATGCTCCCACTCCATCAGGAGTTCAATCACCTCAGGGCACTTTACACCCTACATATGTATAAATTATTCCTCTGTTATCTGTTTCAGGATTATCAGCAAGCTTGGGAACAAGCCATCATTACCGAAAATTATTTAGATGGAGTACCAGCCGCTTTCAATGTTGCGGTTTTCTATTGGTACGATTCTCTAACTCGCTTAGCTCTCTATCCTGAACAGAATCAAGCTCAACAACAACAAAGTTTAGATAAAATAGCTAAAAATCAAGACAAGCTCAAAACATGGGCAGACCATGCCCCGATGAATTATTTGCACAAATTTTATTTAGTAGAAGCGGAGCGCTATCGTGTTTTGGGTCAAAAGCTGGAAGCGATGGAGTATTATGACCGCGCTATTGCTGGAGCAAAAGAAAACCAATACATCCAAGAGGAAGCCCTGGCTAATGAACTTGCTGCTAAATTCTACTGGGAGTGGGGTAAAGAAACCATTGCCCAAGCCTATCTGAGTTGTGCCTACTATGGCTATAGTCACTGGGGAGCAAAAGCTAAGGTGGAGGATTTGGAAATTCGCTATCCTCAATTTCTCATTTCCATTCTTACCGAGAAAACTATCAATATCAGCACAGGAGACACGATCACCAACCTCACTACTCAAGGGGTTAATAGCAGCACTACCAAGGCTTCAACCGCTTTGGACTTAGCTACGGTGCTCAAAGCATCCCAGGCTCTGTCTGGAGAAATACAGCTAGATCAGTTGCTCTCGACGTTAATGCAAGTGGTGATGGAGAATGCTGGAGCTGACAAATGCGCTCTGATTTTGGTAAAAGGTGAGAGGTTAGTGCTTGAGGCTATGGAAACCGCTAATCAAGTCACTTTCCTGGAATCTATGCCAGTGGAAGAAAGCCAAGATATTCCCCAAAGTGCGATCAATTATGTTAAACGGAAATCGGAAACCTTAGTTATTAATGATATTACGGTTGAGACTATCCTAGGTGCTGACCCCTATTTTATCCGTCAGCAACCCCGGAGTCTGATGTGTACTCCAATCATTAATCAAGGTCAACTAATTGGTTTACTTTATCTAGAAAATAATCTCACCACTGGAGCCTTTAGTTCAGATAGATTAGAAGTCTTAAATCTGCTCACCTCCCAAGCCGCTATTTCTATCGAAAATGCTCAACTTTACAGCAATTTAGAAGAGAAAGTTGCCGAACGCACTGCTGAATTAGCACAAGCCAAACAAGCGGCTGATGCGGCTAACCAAGCTAAAAGCGAATTCCTCTCCAATATGAGCCATGAATTGCGCACTCCTCTCAATGGCATTCTTGGCTATGCTCAAATCCTGAAGCGAGACCGGTACCTCGGCACCAGGCAAATCGATGGTTTAACTATTATTGAGCAAAGTGGCAACCATTTGTTAACTCTGATCAACGATATTTTAGACTTATCTAAAATTGAAGCTCGCAAATTGGAACTTTACCCCAGTGATTTACATTTTAAAACCTTCATCGAAAGTGTGGTAAGTATTATCCGCATGCGAGGCTTAGAAAAAGATATCTTGTTCAAATACGACCCTGTGGGGGATTTACCCAATGGGATTAAAGCTGACGAGAAACGGTTGCGACAGGTCTTGCTGAATTTGTTAGGTAATGCTGTTAAATTCACCGACCATGGTGAAGTAATCTTGCGAGTTAGCTTACAGCCGTTTTCAGATGAATTGACCTCACTACAGACAGCTGCAAGCCCCCTAAATCCCCCAATTCTGGGGGACTTTAACTCAATTTATCCTTCCGGTGCCCTTGACCTAGGCGAATTAAATTACGGGTCAAGCGCACCGCAAAGTTGGGGGGCTAGGGGGGCGAAACTTGCTGTAATTGACCAACAACAGACTGCTTCAATTATCCGTTTTCAAGTTATTGATAGCGGAGTTGGCATGTCCCCGGAACAGTTAGAAACAATTTTCCAACCCTTTGAACAAGTGGGTGATACCCAACGGCGCTCTGCTGGCACTGGCTTAGGCTTAGCCATTTCTAAACAACTGGTGGAGTTAATGGGGGGTCAACTGATGGTAACTAGTGACTTCGGTAAAGGGTCTACTTTCTGGTTTGACATCCCTTTTCCTGTGGTCAAAACCGTTACCAAAGCTCAACCGGAAATCGTGGATCAAATTAAGGGCTACAAGGGTAAACCATGCCAAATCTTGGTAGTGGATGACCAACTGGAAAATCGCTTAGTTTTGCTCAACATGCTCGCACCAATGGGCTTTGATATCGTCACTGCCGAGAATGGTCAACAAGCAGTAGACATGGCTAGTGAACTTCACCCCGACCTGATTTTGACTGATTTAGTGATGCCAGTTAAAACTGGCTTTGAAGCGGTTAACGAAATCCGACAAATTGCTGAGCTTAAAGACATACCAATCATTGCTGTCTCAGCTAGCGTCCTGGATATGGATCAGAAGAAGAGTAAGAGAGTCGGCTGTCAAGCTTTTCTGTCCAAACCGATTGACCAGAATCAATTATTGGCTTTATTGGGGCAATATTTACCAATTGAGTGGGTGTATGAACCAATTGATGACATGGGTTTGAGCAAAAATGGCACGATCTCAGGTCAGACAGCAGCAATTATCCCACCGCCCCCTGAGGAAATCGAAGTACTCTATGAATTAGCCATGCTTGGCAGTATGAGAAAGATTCGCGATCGCGCTATGTTCATCGAACATCTCCATGAAGACTATCGGCCTTTTGCTAATAAACTCAAAGATTTAGCGGATGGATTTCAAGAACAAGCGATTTTGAGTTTAGTGGAAAGTTATATGAATTGAGCTGTGAGTAGGGAGTAGGGAGTAGGGAGTAGGGAGTAGGGAGTAGGGAATAGGGAATAGGGAATAGAGAAGAGGCAAGAGGCAAGAGGGAAAAAATACTGTGTACCTCATAGTCATGAAAAACGCTGTAATCTAGCTTTGAGTTAGATAAAATAGGGAATATCTAAAGTCTCTACCAAATGCCAAAGAAAATCAGGGAACTCAAGGAAATACTGCGCCAAGCTGGTTTTAGGGAAATACCAGGTAAAGGGAGCCATACAAACTGGATACATCCTCTTTATGCTGGTAAAATAACAATTTCAGGTAAAGACGGAAACGATGCTAAACGCTATCAAGAAAAGAATGTCCAAAGCGCTATTGATGAAGTAGAAGGGAATCTTAATGATGATCAAACTTAAATATCAAATGATCATTCAATGGTCAGAAGAAGATAATTGTTTTTTAGTTGGTTTTCCCGACTTCCCCGGACAACAATGGCGGACTCATGGCGATTCTTATGAAGAAGCGGTTAAGAATGGAACTGAAGCGTTAGAATCTTTGGTAATAGCCTATCAAGCAACAGGTGAAATGCTTCCGGAACCAAGTATTACTAAAGCAGCGTAGTCAGCTATCAGTTGTCAGCTATCAGCTGTCAGCTCTCAGCATATGCTTACATAGCATTTATCATAGCTATGAGGTACACATAATTTTTTACCTCTTCCCTCTTACCTGCTCCCTATTCCCTGCTCCCTGCTCCCTGTTCCCAGATCCGCTGTTCCCTGTTCCCTAAAAACCTCACCTAATTGAAAACCGCTAGATCACGATAGATATCATGGATACCATTACCCTAGACTTTAAGGGAATCGTTCAACTAACTGATGAGCAATTTTGGCAATTGTGTCAACATAACCGTGACTATCGCTTTGAACGTACTGTATTGGGAGAAATTTTGATCATGTCTCCAACTGGTGGAGAAACCAGCAATCGCAATGCTGATCTGATTTATCAATTACAAGCATGGAATAGAAAGCATAATTTAGGGGTTGTTTTTGATTCTTCTGGTGGATTTAAACTACCTAATAATGCCGACCGCTCTCCTGATGCGTCATGGATAACTAAAGAAAGATGGGATGCTTTGACTCTACAGCAACAACAAAAGTTCGTGCCTTTGTGTCCTGATTTTGTGCTTGAGTTACGCTCTCCTACTGATTCTCTCAAGAGATTACAAGCAAAAATGCAGGAGTATCAGGAAAATGGAGCCCGTTTGGGTTGGTTAATCGATCGGGAAAATAGACGAATTGAGCGTTATCGTCAGGGGAAACCAGTAGAAATTTTAGATTTTCCGACAAGTCTATCTGGAGAAGAGGTTCTCCCTGGTTTTGTTTTGGATTTAAGCAGTATTTGGTAATTGGATCTAGGAAAGGGAATAGGGAATAGGGAATAGGGAACAGGGAATAGGGAATAGGGAGTAGGGAGTAGGGAGTAGGGAGTAGGGAGTAGGTAAGAGGTGAAAAATCCTGTATACCTGATAGCTATGAAACACCCTTTAGAGGATATCTGAAAAGTTTTTTGATACTGAATTTTGCCCCCCTAGCCCCCCAATTCTGGGGGGAACAAGAATCCAATTGGCTGGTAAAAGTCCCCCAAAATTGGGGGATTTAGGGGGCTTGGATGTAGCAAATGATACTTCTCAGACAACCTCTTAGTAATTTTATCATCCCTTGATGATGTTGGGATACAAAATTACTGAACCACAAGTATTGCATTCCCAATTCCCGATGTAAGCTATCAGCTATCAGCTATCAGCTATCAGCTATCAGCTATCAGCTAATGCGCTACATCACAGCGTCGAAGCCTGTACCACAAAGCTAATGGACTTTTCCCCAGACTTGAAATTCTCATTAATCTCGAACTATTAAATTCTCCCAAATGAAGTTTCTTTTAAGCTGACCGCTGAATGCTGACCGCTGAATGCTGACAAAAAAATAGCCGTAGAAATACTATCCACGGCTATTTCAATGACCTATGTCAGAAGTTTCCGAACCAATCCGGACGTGATCCGATGGGATTGGCCAAGGGGGGGAAACCCCCCCAGAAATTTAAAGTGTTATGGCAACAACAAATACTTGGTCATTATAGTAATGAATTCCCCTGGAACCTCGGTGGGCTGCAGAGGACTCCATTCGGAAATCTCAGCATAGCGCAGCGCATAAAGGGCGTACATCGTGTTGAGTACTGCTTTACGAGACCCCTTTAAGATGTGCTTAACGGGTTGTTTGTTGGAGTTTGGAGTAAATTCTGACATAGGTCACAAATTGAATTTATTTACATTAATTATTGTAATGATTATAAATTTAGTTGTCAAGGGTTTTTAAACGTTTTTTTGGAAAGTTTTAGAGTTAGTTAAAAATGCGGTAACATAACTTTATCGTTACCGTAAATTCTCTTGAAAACCATCACTTTTTGACAGATAATTTACATGATATATATAGCGTTTAGTTCTAGTTAATATCCAAAGTTAGTGACTATTGCCTATTGCCTATTGCCTATTGCCTAAGCGATTATGTTCACAACTCAAATATAAATGGTCCCTGCTCTCTTTACTTGAAAGTAGTAGTATAATAGTTAAAGAAATATTGTAGAGCAGTTAATGGCAATGCCTGACAATAGATATGATACCCAACTCAAATTTATGTTACAGGTTCTACAAGCAACCGCAGACAGTAATGGTGACGCGCAGGTAGTTTATCCATTACTGGCAGATAATATAGACAAACTTAATGAGGATTTAGCCGAATTATTTCGGTTTGTAGCAACAAATATTCTGGCAAAAACAAAACCAGATAAAGCGGAAAATTTAGCAGTAGATATTGTTAACTTCAGCAATCTAATTTCACAATTACCCTTGGGTGATAAAGCCAGCAATAGGTCAATTGCCATCACTGGCTATGAAGTCGCACTAACTGTTTTCACCCGTGAAGCTTTTCCCTATGAATGGGCAATGACTCAAACCAATTTCGGAAATGCTTACTTAGAAAGAATCACAGGGGATAAAGCAGAAAACCTAGAATATGCCATCGCTTGCTACCAATTGGCTTTAGACGTTTGCACCCGTGAAGCTTTTCCCTATGAATGGGCAACGACTCAAAACAATCTCGGTAGTGCTTACTGTAAGAGAATCACAGGGGATAAAGCACAAAACCTAGAAGATGCCATCGCTTGCTACCAATCCGCTTTAGACGTTTACACCCATGAAGCTTTTCCGGAAAAATGGGCAGGTACTCAACACAATCTCGGTCTTGCTTACTATGACAGAATCACAGGGGATAAAACACAAAACCTAGAAGATGTCATCGCTTGCTTCCAATTGGCTTTAGCGGTTTACACCCGTGAAGCTTTTCCTGATGAATGGGCAGGTACTCAAAACAATCTCGGTCTTGCTTACTCTGACAGAATCACAGGTCCCAAAGCACAAAACCTAGAAGATGCGATCGCTTGCTACCAATTGGCTTTAGAAGTTCGTACCCGTGACGCTTTTCCTATTGATTGGGCAGGTACTCAACACAATCTCGGTAATGCTTACTTAGAAAGAATCACAGGGGATAAAGCACAAAACCTAGAACAGGCCATCCCTTGCTTCCAATTAGCTTTAGAAGTACGCACCCGTCAAGCTTTTCCTGTTGATTGGGCATCGACTCAAAACAATCTCGGTAGTGCTTACTATTACAGAATCAAAGGGGATAAAGCACAAAACCTCGAAGATGCCATCCCTTGCTTCCAATTGGCTTTAGACGTTTACACCCGTCAAGCTTTTCCTGAAGATTGGGCATCGACTCAAAACAATCTCGCTCTTGCTTACTATTACAGAATCAAAGGGGATAAAGCACAAAACCTCGAAGATGCCATCGCTTGCTACCAATCCGCTTTAGAAGTTTGCACCCGTCAAGCTTTTCCCGAAAAATGGGTTTTGATTCAAAACAATCTCGGTCTTGCTTACTCAGACAGAATCACAGGGGATAAAGCACAAAACCTCGAAGATGCCATCGCTTGCTACCAATCCGCTTTAGAAGTTTGCACCCGTCAAGCTTTTCGCGAAAAATGGGCAGGTACTCAAAACAATCTCGGTCTTGCTTACTATGACAGAATCACAGAGGATAAAGCACAAAACCTCGAAGATGCCATCGCTTGCTACCAATTAGCTTTAGACGTTTACACCCATCAAGCTTTTCCTATTGATTGGGCAATGACTCAAAACAATCTCGGTCTTGCTTACTCTAACAGAATCACAGGGGATAAAGCACAAAACCTCGAAGATGCCATCGCTTGCTACCAATCCGCTTTAGAAGTACGCACTCGTCAAGCATTTCCCTATGATTGGGCAGGTACTCAAAACAATCTCGGTAATGCTTACTTTAACAGAATCACAGGGGATAAAGCACAAAACTTAGAAGTTGCCATCGCTTGCTATCAATCCGCTTTAGAAGTACGCACACGTGAAGCATTTCCGTATGAATGGGCAACCACTCAAAACAATCTCGGTAATGCTTACTCTTACAGAATCACAGAGGATAAAGCACAAAACCTAGAAGTTGCCATCGCTTGCTACCAATTGGCTTTAGAAGTACGCACCCGTGAAGCTTTTCCTATTGATTGGGCAGGTACTCAAAACAATCTCGGTATTACTTACCAATATGCTCAAAATTTCCCTGAAGCTTACAAGGCTTTTGATGCTGCCATTAAAACCGTAGAATCCCTGCGAGATGAAATTAATTCTGGTTCTGGAGTAGAAGAATACAAAACAAAACTAGCTGAAAAGTACAACCCAAGCTATCGAGGCATGGTGGAAGTTTGCCTAGAGTTAAATAATATCACCGAAGCCATTGAATATGTTGAACGGAGCAAAACCCAGAATTTAGTTGACAATATTCTCAGCCGTGACCTGAAAACCATCTTTCCCCCAGAAGTTGTTACTAAACTAAAACAATACAGGGATGAAATATCGGTAGGTCAGGACCACATCCAGCATGGCAAAGCTGAAAATCCAACCGCCCTGGCACAACGTCTTCAAGAATTGCGACAGCAGCGCAATGATTTACAAGACCAATATTTACGTATCGGTTCTAGCTTTAACTTTGAGCAATTTCGGGAAACTATAGAGGAAAACACTGCCATTGTAGAATTTTACATTACATGGAATAAGCTGCTCACGTTCATCTTTACCGATCAAACTCAACCGCCAATAGTTTTGCAATCTGAGGCACAAGATTTAGACAAATTGGTAAATTGGGTAAATGGATATCTGGTAAGCTACAACAACGAAAAATATGATTGGAAAAAGAACCTGAGTAACCGCCTACATTTGTTGGCTGAGATTCTACACATAGATGACATTATTCAGCAAATACCCCCAGAGTGCGATCGCTTAATTTTAATCCCCCATCAGGTTTTACATTTGTTCCCGCTTCATGCCTTACCGATTAACAGTCAGCAGGGAGAAGCTACATCTGAAATTCTGATGGATCGGTTTCCAGCAGGGGTAAGTTATGCCCCTAGCTGTCAACTACTCCAACTTGCTCAAACCAGAGAACGCCCGGACTTTACCCACCTGTTTGCGGTTCAAAACCCCACGGGTGACTTAAGTTACGCTAACATCGAAGTAGAAGTGATTAAAGGCTACTTCAATCCAGCGGATACAGATGTCCTTGTGGAAAACGCTTCCACCAAAGCCGCCATAGAGAGCAAACCTCTCAACACATTCCACTGTATCCATTTTAGCTGTCACGGTTACTTTAACTACGAAAACCCTAAAAAACCACCTAAGTTTGCCCTCATCTTGGCAGATTCACAACTCACTTTAGATACAATCTTTGCCCTGAAATTAGAACAATGTCGCCTTGTTACCCTTTCTGCTTGCGAAACAGGATTAATCGATTTTAATAACACCAGCGATGAATACATTGGTTTACCCAGTGGTTTCCTAGTTGCCGGAAGTCCAGCAGTTGTTAGTAGCCTGTGGAGGGTAGAGGATTTATCTACGGCGTTGTTGATGATTAAATTTTATCAGAATCTGCGAGAGCCGATGTCCTTAGCAGTTGCCCTGAATCAAGCGCAATTCTGGCTGCGGGATGCCACTGTACAGGAATTTCTAGATTGGGCTGAACAGTTAACTAAACAGTTTAATTTGGATAATAACTTTAAGGAAAAAGTGGAGGAAGAATTCTGTTTATATCCAGAAACACACAACCCCTTTGATAATCATTATTATTGGGCAGCTTACTGCGCGATTGGACAATACTATATTTAGTAACCTAAACCGCAAAAAATATTTATTTATGGAAATTATAAAAATTTTAGATAAAAAAATCCAAGTTTTTCGGCAAGCACTCGAAACTAAATCTGAGGATTTTGAATTTGAAGACTTGCAAGACTTAGATCAAACTTTAGTAGCTTTAGACACTCAAACAGAAGCCGATTTAGTTAATATACTAACAAATTGGTTCAAGAACCATACAAAACTCACAGATACTCTACGCCTATTTGCTGATGAGAGGGAATTAAAGCATTCGCCCAAGCTTCCGTCTAATTCCGAAGCAAGTATTCTTCAAAACCTATTTGAACTGCGACAAACCAACCAAGAAATTATTAAAACTAAAACTAAGCAACAACAGTCAGAGAAGAGTAAGCAATAAAAATGTCAAACAATGAGTCATAAAATCTACGCACCTAATATTCATCTCTTTGCCTTCCATCTTCGGAATGTATCTAGTAGTGATTCCCAAGCAGACAGGGACTATGACAGCAAACTGCTTTGGCACAAGTGCCATGATATTTTTGCTAAATTCCAAATTCAACAGACGCTAGACCTGAGAGAGGTTGCAGAAGGTTCCCGCATTGCTTTACTAAACGGAGCCACCAAGGAAAATATTCTCTTACCGTTGGAGGGTAAATTATCTCTCAATAATGACAAAAAAATAACGATTACTGGTCAAGCTTGTCCACTCCAGATCTATGATAGTTATGCTCTCGGTTTGAATATTCGGATTCCTGAACGTGAGAATAATCAGAAAACCGAAGACGTAGACCTGACTGTATTCAACGATTTTAATCCAGACCAGTGCTTTCTTCCTAGTTACATTAACAGTTCCCTAGGACAAATTCTGTTGCTAACTGCTTGGCTACCCCAGAAGGAACAGCAAGATTCCCATTTATGGAAAGAGATAGCTGATCAGTGTGTGCAGAATTTTCTGGGAGAAAACGATCAGGATAACTGTCCACCGCTGTATCAAGAAGGTCAATTATTTGATAGTCCGATTTTTGAATATGGCATTCCCGATAAATCTCAAGACTATGGCCAAATTTTTGTTTGGCTATTTTTAGGAGAAGAAGTTAATGGCAACTATGGTGCCCGAGCCGACGAAAATTTTTGCTTGTTTTATCAAAATTTTATTGATTTATTTTTTTATCGCCAGAAAGTCATTCGAGCTTATCAAATCAGCCGGGAGGTTTATAGTGATGCTTACCAAGGATATCAAGAGATTAAACAAATCATCAATGAAACGACAGGTCACAGGCTGGAAGCCTGTGCCACGACTCAAACTAAAGATAAAACGACGGATCACAGGCTGGAAGCCTGTGCCACGACTCAAAGTCAAGATAAAACGACAGATCACAGGCTGGAAGCCTGTGCCACGACTCAAAGTCAAGATAATCAGAGGTCATTATCTGAGGCGGAACTGTTGGACTTTAAGAAGAAGCTGAGAATACTGCCGAAGCTAGACTTGAACTATTCAGACTGGCTGAGACAGTTAGAAAGCTATAGCTTGACCATGAAGATTAATGCTCACAATTATTCGGAAAAGCTTCAACAAGTTAAAGAAAAATTACCAAAGGATGAAGATTTAAGCTTTTTATCAGTATTTGAGCATAAAATCAGCCCTACTTATCAAGAGCAAATTCAAATAAACTTAAGCTATTTTGGACATAGCTCCGCCCTGTTAGACAAAGCGATTTCCTCAATCAGAGGTATTGTGGAAATTGAACAAGCAGAACGCGATCGCGCTTTGGAAAAAGCCCTCAGAGATAAGGAGGAGGCTGATCGAGCCCGAGAAAAAAAATTAGAACGTTGGATCACCTCCGTCGGTATTGGACTAGCCGTCAGTAGTATTTCTTCCCAAAGCGATGCTAAACAACCTCTAGAAGCCATCCTGATCGAACTAGACCTCAAGGGATTCTTAAATTGCCCTAAAGCTGAAGACCAGCCTTGCTTGAGTTACAGTGTGGTGTTTGTGCTATTTCATATTTTGATTGGTGTTGCAGTTGGTGTTGGCGTTGGTGCGATCGCTGTTTTCGCTGCTTTTATTTTGGATCGAATTATCCATTGCTGGTCAAAATTATCTGCAAAGGGAGTAGGGAGCAGGGAGCAGGGAGCAGGGAATCGGGAGTAGGGAGCAGGGAGCAGGGAGCAGGGAGCAGGGAATCGGGAATCGGGAATCGGGAATCGGGAGTCGGGAGTCGGGAACTTCCAATCAAAAATTCTGACAATTAATTTAGTGTTAATGTCGCAACAGTTTAGGGAATTCTCTGACTGTAGTCCCTTTGATGAATTGATGGAGCACGGTAAGCTATCAGCCGTCAGCTGTTGGCAAAAACACTGATGACAATAGACCTCTTGCAAAAGTATTTTTCTGATAGTGTTTAGGTCAATTATTGTCCACTGTTCCCTGTTCCCGACAACTGCCGCGAAGTCTAATAGAAGGCTAATATCATGTTATGACAATTGCCCTGTCTTGATGCAGTCGCTCATGGGGGAAACCCCCAAGACCGCGCTGCATCGCTTAATAAAAATCTCCCCCATCTCCCCATCGGGTGCATCTCAATGCATGCTGTTTGAACCTGTGGTGCGTTACGGGACGGACTGTCCCAATACTGGCTACTGATAAAATCAGAGGCTTTGGGTCTTATCACGCACCCTACCCAACTTTTTTACTCTTGCCTCTTGCCTCTTGCCTCTTGCCTCTTGCCTCTTGCCTCTTGCCTATTGCCTCTTGCCTATTGCCTCTTGCCTATTGCCTCTTGCCTATTGCCTCTTGCCTCTTGCCTTTTGCCTCTTGCCTCTTGCCTCTTGCCTGCTCCCTGCTCCCTGCTCCCTATCTCCCCTTAGTTACAGATTGACAATCAAACGATGCACCCGCCAGCCTCCCTGCTCAAGGGTTACCAAATCACTGCCCAACTTTATGAAAGTGCCAATTCTCTGGTTTATCGTGGTTACCGCGATAGTGATCAGCAGCCGGTTATCCTTAAATTTCTTAAACAGGACTATCCTAGCCCAGAGGAACTAACCAGATATCAACAAGAATATCACATCACTCGCTCTCTTAATCTAGAAGGGGTTATTCAAGTTTATGACTTGCAGCAGTATCAGAATACTCGGGTAATTATTTTAGAGGATTTTGGCGGAGAGTCATTAAGCCTTTTACTAACTAAACAAACCCTTAGCATCACAGACTTTATCACTATTGCTATCAAGATTAGTGAAATTTTAGGAGAAATTCATAGTGCTAATGTGATTCACAAGGATATTAACCCCAGTAATATTGTTTTTAACGGCGACACGGGAGAGCTTAAAATTATTGACTTTGGGATTTCTACGGTGCTATCCCGGGAAAATCCAACTCTAAAAAATCCCAATGTTATAGAAGGAACCTTAGCCTATATCTCACCAGAACAGACGGGGAGAATGAACCGCTCCCTGGATTACCGTACAGATTTTTATTCCCTTGGTGTCACCTTCTATGAACTGTTAACAAAGCAGCTACCGTTTCCTACTACTGACCTGATGGAGTTGGTACATTCTCATCTGGCTAAATCCCCTGTGGCACCCGATGTCTTGATCAGCTCACAGAGGGAGGGAGGGGGAGAGGGTTGTCCAAAAGCGGTTTCAGATATTGTGCTTAAACTGATGGCAAAAAATGCGGAAGACCGCTATCAGTCGGCTCATGGGCTCAAGACAGATTTGAAACACTGTCTTGAACAATTACAAACCACAGGAGAAATCAAAACCTTTCAACTCGGTCACTACGACATTTCCGAACGATTCACTATTCCTGAAACCTTGTATGGTCGAGACCAGGAAATTGCGACGTTGCTGGCAGCATTTGACCGGATAGCTGCCCTCTCTAGGAAAGACGGGGCTGAACTACTGCTGGTGGCTGGTTATTCTGGTGTGGGCAAGTCAGCCTTGGTTAATGAAGTCTACAAACCCATTACTGCCAAGGGTGGTAATTTCATTGCTGGTAAGTATGACCAATATCAGCACAACATTCCCTATGATGCGATCGCAAAAGCTTTCGGTGACTTGTGCAATCAACTGCTGACCGCAAGGGAAACGACTCTCAATCAATGGCGGCAGAAGATTCTAGCTGCTGTGGGCAACAACGGGCAAGTGTTAATCGATGTGATTCCTGATTTAGAGAGGATTATCGGTAAACAGCCCACCGTAGCACCAGTGGATGCGATCGCATCCCAAAACCGTTTCAATCTAGTTTTCAAGAACGTCATCAAAGCCATTTGTCAGTCAGATCATCCACTGGTCTTGTTCATTGATAATTGGCAATGGGCTGATAGTGCTTCATTAATGCTGCTAAAGACAATTATCACCGATAGCGAGCTTAAGCATTTACTAGTTGTGGGAGCCTACCGAGACCATGAAGTAGATCCAGCCCATCCCTTCATGACTGCTGTCGAAGAAATCAAACAAGAGGGGGGAATTGTTTCACAGATTCATCTCGATAATCTCAAGCCAGTCCATGTGAATCAGTTAATTGCTGATGCCTTAGACTGTTCCCCTCAAGATAGCCAACCCTTAACAGATTTAGTTTACTCCAAAACTCATGGTAATCCTTTTTTTACCACAGAGTTTATAAAATCCATTTATACAGAAGAATTATTACTATTTAACCATACCCAGTGCCAATGGCAATGGGATAGTGAGCTGATTCAAGCCAAAGATATTACCGATAATGTGGTAGACTTTATGGCAGCTAAAATCAGCACGCTCTCGGAAACGACTCAAAAGATATTGCAGGTAGCAGCTTGTATTGGTAATAGCTTTGATGTATTACTATTAGCCGTTATTTATCAACAGTCTCCCCAGCAAGTCATCTATAGTTTATTGCCCGCTATCCAACAGGGGTTAATTGTTTCCTTAAATCAAGGGTATCAGCTGATTAACCTCGATGAGGATACCGACTGCAGTGTAGTTAAATTTAGATTTCAGCACGATCGGGTTCAACAAGCAGCCTATACCCTGATTGAACCATCACAAAAAACAGCTTTTCACTTACTAATCGGTCGCCTGTTATTAAAAACCAAGACATCCGAAACATTATCAGAGTCTATCTTTGAGATTATCGATCATCTCAATCTTGCCAGTGAGCACGTTACCTCTCCAGAAGAATTCAAGGAAATTGCCAGGCTTAATCTGATCGCCAGTCAAAAAGCCAAAGTTGCTGCTGCTTATGAACTAGCAACGAATTACGCCAATGCAGGCATTAATCATCTATCAGATCTATCAGCAGATAGCTGGCAAACCCATTATGAATTGACCTTAGCCTTACATAACGAAGCCATTGAGGCAGCCTACCTTAACGGTGATTTGAAAGCAATGGCGAGATTAGCTCAGGTAGTGCTACAGCAAGCTAGACTCCTGCTGGACAAGGTCAAAGCTTACCAAGTCCAAATTCAAGCCTCCATCGCACAAAACCAGTTACTGGACGCCCTCAATACCGCTCTAACTATTCTCACACTCCTAGGGGTAAGCCTTCCAGAAACCCCAAGCAACACCGATATCGAGCTTGGACTGGCCGAAACCATCGAGAATTTGCCAGCTATTGCCATTCAAGAGTTAATTAACATGCCAGAAATGACCGATCCCTACAAGCTGGCAACCATGGGAATCTTATCCAGCGTGCTGAATGCAGCTTATATGGCAATTCCTGACTTGTTACCCCTGATTGTGTTTGCACAAGTCAATTTATCCATCAACCATGGCAATTCCTCTTTTTCCGCCTTTGCTTATGCCAATTATGGCTTAATTCTCTGCGGGATAGTGGGAGATATCGATAGCGGTTATGAATTTGGTAAACTTGCTTTCAGTATTATAGAAAAATTTAATAATAAAGCTAATAATAAAGCTAATAATAAAGCCATCAAAGCCAGGACATTCGAGATAGTTTGCTTATCTATCAAGCATTGGAAAGAGCATATCAGTAACACCTTAACCCCTTTGCTTGAAGCCTATCAAAGTGGGCTGGAAACTGGCGATTTAGAATATGCTTCATTTGCCGCTTTAGATTATTGTTCCCATTCCTATGTCCTTGGCAAGGAACTAAACGGACTTGAACAAGAGATAGCCACCTATAGCCAAGCCATCCATCAGCTTAACCAAACAACTGTCTTTCAATTAAACGAAATCTTTCATCAAGCGGTTTTGAATTTGCTCGGAAATGCCGAAAATCCCTGTTATCTAATCGGTAAAGCCTATAACGAAGCGCAAATGTTACCAATCCATCAGCAAGCAAACGATATCAGTACCATGGCATTATTATATGCTAATAAACTGATTCTTTGCTTTCTATTTGGTGATTTGCTTGAAGCTAGGGAAATTGCTGCTAAACTAGAACTATATTTAGAAGGAATTCCCGGACAAGTATTCGTACCCCTGTTCTATTTTTACGATTCTTTGGTAAGGCTGGCGCTATATCCTAGTTCAACAAATCTGGACAAAGAAGAATGTTTAGCTCGTGTTGCTACCAATCAAGAAAAGATGAAAAACTGGGCTGACTATGCTCCCATGAATTATCTGCACAAATTTCATCTAGTAGAAGCAGAGCGCCATCGGATTCTAGGTCAAAACGTGGAAGCGATGGATTTATACAATTGCGCCATTGCTGACGCAAAGGCAAACGGATATCTTAACGAAGAAGCCCTTGCCAACGAACTCGCTGCCAAATTTTATCTGGAATGGGGCAAAGACAAAATTGCCCAAGTCTACATGATGGAGGCATACCATGGCTACACTCACTGGGGAGCATTAGCAAAAGTCCAAGACTTAGAACAACGTTATCCCCAGTTACTAACCCAAACCGCCAGTAACCTTCGATTCTCTGCTACTCACACCACCACCTCATCCACCACTGCCACAACCCTATCCGATTCCCTAGACCTAATCAGCATCCTCAAAGCCTCTCAAGCCCTAGCCCAAGAGATTAAACTTGATACCTTACTAGCCAACATGATGGCAATTGTGATCGAAAATGCCGGAGCGGAAACGGCGTATCTATTGCTTCAACAGAATCAGCAATGGGCGATCGCAGCAGAAGGGATACTTGATACCAATAAAGATAGCAAGAAAGTAAACATTTTACAATTCGCTCCCTTAGATAATTTCCCAGAAACCTCCCTACCAAAGTCCATTATCAACTACGTTATCCGAACCCAAACCAGTGTTGTTTGTCACCGTGCTACTAAACATCAGACCTTCTCTACAGATCCCTATATCCAGATTCATCAACCCCAATCGATTTTGTGTACTCCCATTATTAACCAAGGCCAACTAATTGGTTTGCTCTATCTGGAAAATAATCTCACCACTGGAGCCTTTACACCAGACCGATTAGAAGTCTTAAATCTGCTCACCTCCCAAGCTGCTATTTCCCTAGAAAATGCCCTGTTGTATCGCCAATTAGAAGACTATTCCCACACCCTAGAACAAAAAGTAGAAGAACGCACCGCCCAACTAGCTGAGTCTAATCAACAACTGAAAGCTGCTAAACAAAAAGCCGATACTGCTAACGAAGCTAAAAGCGAATTCCTCTCCAACATGAGCCATGAATTGCGTACTCCTCTCAATGGCATCCTCGGCTATGCTCAAATCCTCAAGCGAGACCGGGACCTAGGCACCAAGCAAATCGATGGCTTAACGATTATTGAGCAAAGTGGCAACCATTTGTTAACTCTGATCAACGATATTTTAGACCTATCTAAAATTGAAGCTCGCAAAATGGAACTCTACCCCAGGGATTTACACCTCCAAAGTTTCCTGGAAAGTGTGGTAGGTATTATCCGCATGCGAGCCTTGGAAAAAGATATTTTGTTCGAATATCATCCTGAGGATAACTTACCTCATGGCATTAAAGCTGACGAGAAACGACTGCGACAGGTACTGCTAAATTTATTAGGTAATGCTGTTAAATTTACTGACACTGGTGAAGTAACGTTAAAGGTTAATGTGATTAGTCTCGACCAACCACAAAAGACAACACTTCGTTTTCAAGTAATTGATACCGGTGTTGGTATGACCCCCGAACAGTTACAGAAAATTTTCCAACCCTTTGAACAAGTGGGAGATACCCAAAGGCGTGCTACTGGCACTGGTTTAGGGCTAACGATCACCAAGCAGTTGGTAGAGCTAATGGGAGCAAAGCTACAAGTCACAAGCAAATTTGGTTCTGGCTCTATGTTCTGGTTTGATGTTACCTTCCCAGTAGTAGAAACATACCAACCACAGCAGCAGAAGAGCCTGGGGCAAATTGTTGGTTATCTTGGCTCTCGGCGCAAGGTATTAATCGCGGAAGACAAACCAGCAAATCGGGCTGTGTTGCAGAACATGCTAGAGCCGTTGGGCTTTGAAGTAGCGTACGCAGAAAATGGCCAGCAGGAAATCGAACTGGCTCAACAGCTACAACCTGACCTGATTTTGACCGACTTAATCATGCCGGTCAAAACTGGCTTTGAAGCGATCGCAGAACTGAGAAACCTACCTCAAATGCAGGATATCCCAATTATTGTGGTGTCCGCTAACGTCTTAGACACAGACCAAGAGAAAAGTAAGCTTGTCGGCTGTCAAGGCTTTTTGTCCAAACCCGTAGATGAGCAACAGTTGCTGGAATTGTTGGGAGAGTATTTACAACTGGAGTGGATTTATGAAGAAGTATCCCCACAGACCATAACACCAGCTAGCTCAAAGCAACCGTTAGTGATTCCGCCACCAGCAGAAATGGAAGTGCTCTACGAATTAGCCATGCTCGGCAGTATGAAAAAGATTCGCCAACGAGCCACCTATCTCGAACAACTGGATACAAAATATATTCCCTTTGCGAAGAAACTCAAAGATTTAGCCGAAGGATTCCAGGAGGAAAAGATTTTAGAGTTAGTGGAAAAGTATCTAGAGATGGACAACAGTTAATCGGTTAATGGGAGTAGGCAAGAGGCAAGAGGCAAGAGGCAATAGTGAAAACAACTTCTGTAATTCATAGCTATAAAAAACGCTATATATTGTTGCACAACCAAATTTAATTGAGTTAAACTGTAGAAAAACTATTTATTAAAAATACTAAGGATTATCGCCTTTAGCAATATATCATAAAACCAACTATTGATTGATAAAAAAAATCATCTGATAGATTTAGTACTGCTGCCGATTCCCGATTCCCGATTCCCGATTCCCAATTCCCGATTCCCAATTCCCGATTCCCGATTCCCAATTCCCAATTCCCTGTTCCCTATTCCCTGCTATCTATGATTACTATTAACGGCTATCAAGTTAAGACTAAAATTTACGAAAGTTCTAATTCAATCGTTTATCGCGGCATCAGAGATAACGACCATCAATCGGTTATTATCAAAGTCCTGAAGGAGGATTATCCCACCGAATCAGAGTTGACCAGATATAAACAAGAATATCAACTCAGTCACTATCTAAATTTTGCCGGAGTTATTAAATCCTATGAGTTGCAGAAGTATCACAGTACGCTGGTTATTATCTTCGAAGACTTTGGTGGAGAATCCTTAAAAAAATGGCTAAATAAACGCCAGTTTAACCTAGAGGAATTTTTGAGATTAGCTATCCAAATTACGGATAGCTTAGGGGCGATTCATGGGGTTAACATCATCCATAAAGATATTAATCCCAGTAATATCATTTATAACCCAGATACCGGTGAAATCAAAATTATCGACTTTGGCATTTCTACCCAGTTACTCAGGGAAACTCCCACCTTAAAAAATCCCCATGTTCTAGAAGGAACATTAGTCTATATTTCCCCAGAGCAGACCGGGAGAATGAACCGTTGCCTAGATTACCGTACAGATTTCTACTCCCTTGGGGTTACCTTCTATGAATTACTCACAGGCAAACTCCCCTTTGAGACTACTGAGGCGATGGAGTTAGTCCATTGTCATCTTGCCAAACAACCTATCCCTCCCCATCAACAACAGAGCTTAACGTTAACCTCTCCACAGATTCCTCAACTCTTTTCAGATATTGTCCTAAAATTAATGGCGAAAACCGCTGAGGAGCGTTATCAAAGTGCTTGGGGCATCAAAGCGGATTTAGAAGAATGCTTGAACCAGTTACAGACCACTGGCCAAATCCCACTATTTCCCCTCGGTACTCAAGACATTTCGGAAACCTTTCACATTCCCCAGAAACTTTATGGTAGAGAGCAAGAAGTCCAGATGCTGCTCGCTGCCTTTGAGCGAGTCGCTGCGTACGCAACTAGCAACAGCCAACAACATCGAAAATCTAACTTCAGCTCCAAACCAGTCCAAAATTTGAGCAATCCCCGGTCTCGAGCTGAAATGATGCTAGTGAGTGGTTATTCTGGCATTGGTAAATCAGCACTGGTACGGGAAATTTACAAACCGGTCACTCGGCAACGGGGATACTTTATTTCTGGAAAATTTGACCAATTTCAGCGCAATATTCCCTACTCTGCTATTGTCAGTGCCTTCTCTAGTTTAGTGCAACAACTGCTCAGTGAACCAGAAGAGCAACTCAACCAGTGGCGAGAAAAACTCCTAGCAGTACTCAATCCTAATGGACAGGTGATCATCGATGTGATTCCTGAAGTAGAACTAATTATTGGTAAACAGCCCACCGTAGCAACTCTTCCCCCTATTGAGACTCAACACCGCTTTAATTTAGTTTTCCAGAACTTCATCAAACTCTTTTGTTCTGAAGAGCACCCCCTAGTCATTTTCCTTGATGATCTTCAGTGGGCAGATACAGCGACACTGAAGCTGATTGAGCTAATCATGACTAATGAAGAAACCGAGTACTTATTGTTAATTGGTGCTTATCGGGATAACGAAGTCAACACTACTCATCCCCTGATGCTAACCCTAGATAAGCTGGGAGAATTGGGGATTACCTTTGAGCAAATTACCTTAGCTCCTTTACAAGAAAACCAGATCAATCAACTAATTGCTGATACCTTACAAGCTCAGCGAGAGTCAGTGATACCATTAGCCAAATTGGTGGTGAATAAAACCGCTGGTAATCCTTTCTTTGTCAATCAGTTTCTCCAAACACTTTACGCGGAAAACCTAGTAAGGTTTAAGGCTCCTAAAGACGGACATCAAGCTCAATGGCAGTGGGAGATTTATGAAATTAAAGCGCTAGGGATTACTGATAATGTGGTAGAGTTGATGCTCAGGAAGCTCAAAAAACTACCAGCTACTACCCAGAAGGTGTTGCAACTAGCGGCTTGTGTAGGCAATTATTTTAACCTCACTACTCTGTCAATTGTCTATGAAAAGTCCTTAACAGATACCTTTAGGGATTTACTGAGTGCTATTCAAGAAGGATTCGTATTGCCAACATCTGATCTAAAAACTAGTGATGAAGAAATTATCGAGTCTCAACTGGTCATTCTCAATTTTAAATTTCTCCATGACCGAGTACAACAAGCGGCCTATGGGTTAATCAATCAGGAGAATAAAACGAAAGTTCATCTGAGGATTGGACGTCTTTTGCGCACTAATCTCTCAGAGACGGAGCGCGAAGAAAGGGTGTTTGAACTGGTCAATCATCTTAACGTAGCTCAAGATGTAATTGCAGATCCCACAGAAAGAAGGGATTTGGCTCAGTTGAACTTAGAAGCCGGTAAAAAAGCTAAGGAAAATATCGCTTATGGAGCAGCTAAAGACTATTTTCAACTAGGCATCGCTTATCTTGAGGATAATGCTTGGGAAACTCACTACTCTGTTACCTATGCTTTGCATAAGGAACTGGCACAGACGGAGCAATTGAATAGTAATTTCGAGCAGGCAGAGAAATTAATTAACTTGCTCCTATCTCGGGTAGAGTCTGTAGTAGACAAAGCAGATATTTATTGGTTAAGTATTCTACACCACACCATGATATCCCAGGAGCATAAGGCCATTGAAATTGGCAAACAAGCTCTCCCTCTGCTAGGAATAGATTGGCCAACACCAGACCAGCTAAAGACTATATCACTATGTTTAGAACGTGTTAGACAGAAAATTAACCAAAAAACTCAGGGTCAAGCCATCAGTGTGCTACTGAATGAACCAGAGGCAAATGACCTAATTCAAAAGAGGATAATTAAGTTATTAAATTGGCTGCTAGTTCCTTCTTATCTTACCAAGCAAGACCAATTACACTTTTGGTTAGGGTCTAAAATTGTCGAGCTGTCTTGCCAATATGGCATGGTGGCTGAATCAGCCTTTGGTTTTACGGTTTACGGGATGTTGGTCACTAGGGAGTTAGGGGATTATCAATTAGGCTATGAAATTGGCTGGCTTGCTCTCAATTTGAGTAAGAGATTTAACCAATTAGATAAAGTAGCTCAGGCTTGTTATGTATTTGCTAATAATTTGTTACCTTGGGTTAATCACTTAAACAAATCGGAGCAGATTTTAGATGAGGGAATACAGACCGCTTTAGCTTCGGGAAACATTATATTTCTTGGTTATATACTGCTCTATAAATTATTAAATCCATTTTATTTTGGAAAAAACTTATCAAAAATTATAGAAGAGTTACCTGAGTACTTAAGATTAGTTCAAAAAAATCATCATCGTTTAGCGGAATATTCCATTTTGGCCTTAAAGCTTGTTCTATGCAACCTTTTGGGAAAAACTAGGGATAGATTTTCGTTTGATATCGAAGACCTCACGGAATCCCAGTATCTAGAAAATTGCCACTCTCATCATGCTGACTATGCCCTTTGCCACTATTATATCCTCAAATCCATAGTTCTTTATTGGTATGATCAACCACGTCAATCCCTTTCTTATTCAGAAAAAGCCGAAAAAATTATTGCTGTGCTTACCAGTAAGTTTCAGGTGGCTGTCAAACGTTTCTACGAATCCCTGAGTTTAGCTAGTCTCTACCCCTCGGCGTCAGAGGTTGATAAAAAGCACTATTGGCAGCAGCTGTTAACCAACCAAGAACAAATGAAACGTTGGGCAGATAACTGTCCTGAGAACTTCCAGCATAAGTATCTGTTGGTAGCAGCAGAGATGGCTCGTTTATCTGGTCACCATCTAGAGGCAATGGAGTTATATGACCAAGCGATCGCTTCCGCTGAAGACCATGGCTTTATCCAGAATCAAGCTCTAGCTAATGAATTAGCCGCTAAGTTTTGGTTAAGCCGAGGCAAATCAGACATTGCTCAACTTTACATTAATAAAGCCCACTATAGCTATCAGCTTTGGGGGGCAACACGTAAAGTCGAAGATTTGGAACAGAAGTATCCCGACTTACTGGTTAAAAGAACCCAGCAGTCTTCCGTGTCTTCAACCCAAACCATTAGCACTACTACTACCAGCAGCACTAGGTCAGACATCATACTGGATTTAAACACAGTAGTCAAAGCATCTCAAACTATTTCTGGGGAAATCGTCCTAGCTGAGCTGCTCAATAAGTTGATGGAAATTGTAGTAGAGAATGCTGGAGCGGAGTTTGGTTGTTTAATCTTACAACGAGATCATCAACTGTTCATAGAAGCAACTATTGATGTTGAGTCAGTTGACCAGACTCGGTTGCAGTCAATCCCACTAGCAACCAGTGACCAGTTACCCAAAGCCCTGATTAACTATGTGGCTCGTACTGGGGAGAATTTAGTTCTCAATAATGCCGGTGCTGACTCCAACTTTGCTAACGACCCTTACCTACAGACCCGTCAGCCCAAATCTGTTTTGTGTAGTCCGATCTTAAACCAGGGCAAGTTGGTCGGCATTCTCTATTTAGAAAATAATCTCACTCCAGGAGCCTTTACACCAGACCGATTAGAAGTGTTAAATCTACTGACTTCTCAAGCAGCGATTTCCTTAGAGAACGCTCGACTTTACGAACAGCTCGAAGCATTGGCTCAAAGTCTACAAGTTAAAGTAGAAGAAAGAACCCAAGACCTACAGAAGGCTTTACAGGCAGCAGAAGTGGCTAACCAAGCTAAGAGTGATTTCCTCTCCAACATGAGCCACGAACTCCGCACTCCCCTCAATGGCATCCTCGGCTACGCCCAAATCTTAATGCGCGATCGCAATTTCAATCCTCGTCAAACCAATGGTTTAAAAACTATCTACCAAAGTGGCAACCATCTATTGACTCTGATCAACGATCTCCTTGACATTGCCAAGATTGAAGCTGGCAAGATGGAACTATATCCTACTGACTGGCATTTGCCCACGTTTCTGGAAGAAGTAGTAGGAATTATCGGCATGAGAGCATTAGAAAAAGATATTTTATTCAAGTACCAGCCAGGGGATAATCTCCCCTCTGGGATTCAAGCCGATCAGAAGCGATTGCGGCAAATACTTCTCAATCTGCTGGGCAACGCCGTCAAATTTACTGATCGTGGTCAAGTCACCTTTAAAGTCAGCGTACTCAAGAACCAAAATGGAGAGGTTAACCATCAGGTCAATCATCCCCAGACTCTACGTTTCGAGGTGATTGATACAGGAGTGGGAATGACTCAGAAGCAGTTAGAAACAATTTTCCAACCCTTTGAACAAGTTGGAGATATCCACAACCGTGCTGATGGTACAGGCTTAGGTTTAACTATTAGCCAGAAACTGATCGACTTGATGAAGGGAGAATTAAACCTTAAGAGCGAGCTGGGCAAAGGTTCCACGTTTTGGTTAGATGTCACCTTCCCAACTTTGGAAATAGCTTTGAAAACAGAAGAGAATTTAGTCGGTCAGGTCATTGGTTATCAAGGAGTTCGCCGCAAAATACTGGTAGTAGATGATAAACTCGAAAACCGTGCTGTCTTGCAAAACATGCTGGAGCCGTTAGGATTTGAAGTGGTTTTAGGAAACAATGGTCTCGAAGAAGTACAACTGGCTTGCCAAATCCAACCCGACTTGATTTTGACTGACCTAGTTATGCCTGTAAAAACCGGTTTTGAAGCTGTTCAGGAAATTCGACAGATACCTCAAATCCAGAATGTAACCATTGTAGCCGTTTCAACCAGCATCTGGGAAATGGATGAAACTAAGAGCAGGATAGCTGGTTGTGATAATTTTATTTCTAAACCAGTAGACCAACTACAGTTACTCCAAGTATTAGAGCAGCATTTAGCTTTGGAGTGGATCTATGAAGACACTGCTGCGCGTCAAAAATCTGATATTCAACCAGTAGCCAATCCCTCCAAAGAAGACTCATTAGAGGAAGTATTAAATGAATCATTTATAATTCCGCCAAACTCCGAGATGGAAGTGTTATATGAGTTAGCGATGCTTGGGAGTATGAGGAAAATTTGTGAACGAGCGGTCTATCTTGAGGAGTTGGACGATAAATACCTTCCTTTTGCCAACAAACTCAAGGAATTAGCACAAGATTTTCAAGAAGCGGAGATTTTGGCTTTGGTAGAAGAAAATCTATCAATGTCGAATTCTAACTAAAAACTTTGCTGAGGATTTCAACAGAAGGATCAACTTCCAGCCACACGGTAGCTCCACAATCTTTGGGGATTTAAATTAGCGCTATAGTTAATCAAAGGTGACGTTTTAAATAGCGCTATAGTTTTGTCAAGACCGGTCAAGGGGATCAAGTAATCGTTGAATATACCGATGACGGTTGTGGGATTGTTAACGACAATTTGAAAAGAATTTTTGAACCATTCTGTACAACAGCTAGACATCAAGGAGGAAGTGGTCTAGGATTGCATATTGTCTATAACTTAGTGGTTCAAAAGCTGCAAGGGACAATCAAGGCTGAAAGTGAGGTGGGTGTAGGAACACAATTTGTGATGACTTTTCCAGCAATCAATCAAAGAATCCAAGGATGAGGTGTATGATAATGCTCAAGCCAATTAATGAGGTGATAACTGATGATGAGGAAGTAGTTTTTGAAGAGGATCAAGACCTGATTTTCGAGGAAGATGAAGAATTAGTTTTTGAGGATGATGAAGAATTAGTTTTTGATGAAACGGAAGACTCTAATCACTCAGAGGAAAATCAAACGGCTTGGAAAATGATGATAGTGGATGATGATATCAAAGTCCACAAAGTTACCAAACTAGCCTTAAAACAATTCACATTTGATGACAAACCCTTAATCTTTATTTCTGCCTATTCTGCTGACGAAGCCAAACAATTAATTGCGGATAATCCCGATACAGCCTTCATGTTGTTAGACGTGGTAATGGAAACCAATGATGCCGGATTAAGAGTTGCCCAATCGATTCGGGAGGAGCTAAACAATAAATTAGTGAGGATTATTTTACGCACTGGTCAGCCGGGAGAAGCCCCTGAAGAATCAGTTATTCTAAATTACGATATCAACGATTATAAGCTCAAAGTTGAACTGACTCGACACAAGTTAGTGACAACAGCGATTACAGCGTTGAGATCTTACCGTGATCTTATCACCCTGGAAAATAGTCGTCAAGAATTATCAACCCTTTATGCACAATTACAAGATTTTAATCAGAACTTAGAGGAATTAGTTCAAACCCGCACCCAGGAATTAGAGAAAGCTAAAAAAGTCGCTGATGCTGCCAATCAAGCTAAAAGTGAATTTCTCGCCAACATGAGTCATGAACTGCGGACTCCTCTCAACGGTATCTTAGGTTATGCGCAAATTCTCCAGCAAGACAAAATCTTAACTCCCCAACAAAAAAATGCGATTAGAATTATTTACCAGTGTGGCAAACATCTACTAAATCTGATCAACGACATTCTCGACTTCTCTAAAATTGAAGCGAGGAAAATGGAACTTTCACCCATAGATATTAATTTTCAAAACTTTCTGATCGAGGTAGTAGATATTTGCCATATTAAAGCTCAGCAAAAAGGAATTTTATTTATTTACCAACCCTGTTATAAAGTTCCCAATAGTATCTCTGTTGACGAGAAACGCCTGCGACAAGTTTTGCTAAACTTACTGGGAAATGCTATTAAGTTTACTGACCAAGGTAGAGTAATCTTTAAGGTTGAGAGAATAAGAGTAAGGCAAGATTCAGCACAAGTTTATTTCGCCCAAGTCCGGTTCTCAGTTGAAGACACAGGCATAGGTATGCCAGAAGAACAACTGGAAAAAATATTTTTGCCCTTTGAACAAGTGGGAGATAGGTTTCACCGTGCTGAAGGAACTGGACTCGGATTAACTATTACCCAAAGAATTGTCAACATGATGGGGGGTAGTCTTCAGGTTGAGAGTACCTTTGGAGAAGGCAGTATTTTTTCTCTAGAGATAGAGTTCCCTATATCAGAGATTGGTGAGTATACTTCTCAAGTCTCTCCAAGAAGAATTATTGGTTTCACTGGACCGTCCCCAAAACTATTGATAGTAGACGACAAATGGGAAAATCGCTCTGTGATCATCGAGTTGTTGCAACCGCTAGGATTTAAGGTGCTAGAGGCAAGTAACGGACTTGAAGGGTTAGAGCAAGCAGCCAAGGAAAAACCAGACCTTATTCTGGCTGATGTGGTCATGCCTGAGCTAGATGGCTTTGAAATGACTAAGCGCATTCGTGCTACACCAGACTTGAAGAATATTGTGGTGTTTGCCTTCTCAGCTAGCGTATTTGATTCCTATCAGCAAAAAAGTCGGCAGGCGGGTTGTGATGATTTTATTACTAAGCCATTACAAGTTGAAGAATTACTCTTAAAGTTACAGCAGCATCTGCAACTGGAATGGGTGTATGAAGAAGAGGTTGAATCAGACCCAGAAACCACAATTGATTCATCCTCTGAGGATAGTCCAGCAGAAGGGATTGTACCTCCTCCAGCGGATGTACTAGTCGAACTCTATGAACTGGCAAAGAGAGGCAATGTGTTTGCCATAAACCAAGAAGTAAAAAAACTGGAAAAATTAGATGAGCGATTTACGAGCTTTGCCAAAACTATTTATCAATTTACTGAAACTTTTAAGATGAAAAAACTTCGGAATTTTATTAAAAACTATCTTGATTAAATTTTCATTTAAGTAGGTGATTTGTAAGCATTCAGCGGTCAGTGGTAAGCGGTCAGCGGTCAGTGGTCAGTGGTTAGTGGTTAGTGGTCAGCGGTCAGCGGTCAGCGGTCAGTGGTCAGCGGTCAGCGGTCAGCGGTCAGCTTATTTTATTCAAAAGCACCTCAAGTAGCACCATCTGTAGCGCATTAGCTGATAGCACCTCAAGTAGCGTGCGTGGCACAGGCTTCTAGCCTGTGATGTAGCGCTAATCGCTGATAGCTTATGATAATAAGTTAATCGGATTTGAGATCATTTGTTATTTGTTATTTGTCTTGAGAGCCACAGTTTATTGAGTCCAGTTTTGCAGCAAAGTCCAGAGCACCTTTAATACTATCGATATTGCCCTCAATCCGTGCAATTTGAATCTCAGTCAGTAACTCACCAATTTTAGAACTAGGGGATAACTTAAGGGATTTGATTAAATCTTTACCAGTAACCAGTGGTGTGGGATGGGCAACCTGGTCATTGGGATTCAAATAGTGCTCAATCAACGGTGCTATAGTATCCACAGCCATGCCCCTGGCAACTGCCAAAAGGGCTACCACAGGAAAGACAGCTCCAACGTTGAGAAAGAAGAAATACTGGTCCCGTAATGGGATCTCGTTGGCAGTAGTATAAGACAGCAGTTGGGGCAAATGTTGGATTGCCCTGACTACTATCCGAGTCTGAACACGAGAGTACTTTAGAGCTAACACCTGTTGTTCAGCAACTGCGGGTATTGATGATAATAAATTTGCTAGCTTAGCCAAATTTAGCAACGATAAAGAATGCTTAGTCACCTTTAAGTTCAATTCCACCCCAAGCTTAGGCCAAGTTTCTGCCAGTACCATCGCGGATTGCTTAATTGCTGCCATGTGCTCTAAACCCTCAGCCGTGGCATCAGGCAGCCATGGTCGTAATACATTATCCTCCCAGGCCGCTTTTAGCCAAGGTACACCCTGAGGTGACTTGAGGAGATAGCCCAATTCTGTCCGTACCCGTTCTGCTGCGATTTGGCTCAATAACGGTGCTACCTTTCTAATCGCTGATTGGGTGGCTGGGTCAATCTGAAAACCCAACTGAGCGGCTTGTCGATAACCCCGCAGTAATCGTAATGGGTCATTTTGTAAGTTTTCTGGTGACACCATCCGGATTATCCCTTTACGGCAATCTAAGATACCTTGTAATGGATCAATGAATTCCTTGGTGTGGGGATTAAATGCGATCGCATTAATCGTAAAATCCCGCCTATGTAAGTCAGCCTCTATGCTATCCCCGTCCTGTTGAGCAAAGTCAACTGTTGCGTTGCCAAACACTACCCTAGCTATTTGACGCTGGGCATCCAAAACCACAAATCCGGCCTTATAACGTCTTGCTAGCTTGCTTGCTGTCCGTACTGCTTTAGTGGGTAAAACAAAGTCTAAGTCTAAGTAATCCGACTGTCGGTTGATCAGAGCATCCCTAACCGCACCACCCACCAAGCAAGCCTCAGAAGGGAGTAACTCCCAGTTAAACGGCCAATTTTCGGGTGATAGAGCAGTTTGATAAGTCATAGTCATTTTCTGAAATATCAGAATGAATACTATATATCAATATGTGCTAAACTCGAATAGAGAACATCGCAACCTCGGAATCGTAAACAGAAATTTTTTGGAAAATAAAGTAGTCAACAAAGTACCCAATAGTTAACTATTTTATCGTATAAGCTACTCAAGAAATGTCTGATTTGAGCTATGCTAACATAAAGGAAATGGAGTTTAAGCAATGTGTATTTGCATTAACTGCCACTACGTAGACCGCTGTACTACATACCATGCTGTGGAAACCCAGCATCAGGTACCTCACCTGACGGAATCTCCCAACTTTGAAGCGGTTGAGCCTACCATCAATGTCAATATCCGTTCTACTGAAGATATAATCGAAATGGAATGGGACGTTGTGGGGTGTAATAGCTTTAAGCAGGAAAGTGGCAAGTGGGCAAAGCTTCGTCCTGGTGAACTGGTACCCACCTGATGGGATTGTGAATTTTAGGTATTCTGGCGAGAAGCTCCACTCTCTACCTAAGATAAGCATGGGATTAATCGCCAGTGAAGTTTTAATTTAACCAAGCAAGCTTTTGATAAAAGCTCGAATTGGTTCTGGTTGTGTTTGTCCAGTATTTTCTATAATACTGCTTTAATTGACACAAAAGACATGATCGAGCCAAAATATTAAAAAGTATTAATTTTTGTAACGCTGGATGTCTTTTGAGCTTTTATCGTTGGAAACAGTCCAGGACATAGCTAAGGACTATGGCTACTGGGCAGTTTTTTTTGGGATTGCCCTGGAAAACGCTGGGGTTCCCATACCGGGAGAAACCATTACCCTGGTAGGTGGCTTCGGTGCAGGTAGCGGCGAACTCAATTATTGGGTAGTCCTATGCTCTGCGATCGCTGGTGCTGTCCTAGGAGATAACTGTGGTTACTGGATTGGTAAAATCGGTGGTTGGCCCTTACTACTGCGAATTGTGGGTTTAGTCAGGATCACAGAAGCACAACTGACAGAGGCTAAAACCGAATTTCGTAAGAACGCTGCTAAGGCAGTTTTTTTTGGTCGATTTGTGGCAATACTGCGGATCTTTGCTGGCCCAATGGCAGGGATTGTTCAGATGCCTTACCCGAAATTTCTATTATTCAATTTCGCTGGTGCTACGATCTGGGCATCAGTGATGGTGAGTTTATCTTACTTTTGCGGACGCTTGATACCTCTGGAACTATTAATCTCTTCGGTATCTAAATTTGCGATTGTTGCTCTGATCTTGGTGATTGGCTCGATTGTTGTTCCTAAATGGTTTGAGTCTCGTAGGCAGAAATTGGGCATGGGGGATTAATTGAGATTTGCAAAGGGTAATCGGTAATTGGTAGTTAACGATTACCGTAACCCAATTACCGTAACCCAAAATTCCTAACTCCTGGTTTTTGCTGACCACACCCGAGTTGGTAATCCCCACAAGTAGATGAAACCCTCAGCAGCCTTGTGGTCAAACTGGTCTTCGGAGGTGTAGGTAGCCAGTTCCGGAGTGTAGAGAGAATTCTCTGACTGACGTCCTACAATTACGGCATTACCCTTGAAAAGTTTAACCTTGACTGTACCGGATACCCGCTCCTGGGTTTTTTGAATGAAAGCATCCAAAGCATCCTTAAGGGGACTGTACCACAAGCCTTTGTAGACCATTTGACTGTAGGTGTCTTCAATCCCTCGCTTGTACTGGGTAACATCAGCGGTCAAGGTCAGACTTTCCAAGTCACGATGAGCTTGGATCAACACCGATAGGGCTGGTGTTTCGTAAATTTCTCGGCTTTTGATACCGACTACCCGGTTCTCAACCATGTCAATCCGTCCCACACCATGATTGCCAGCCAACTCGTTGAGTTGACTAATCAAAGTCACGGGGTCAAGGAGATTACCGTTAAGAATAGTGGGGACACCCCGCTCAAAGCCGATTTCAATATACTCTGGCTCGTCTGGTGTATTTGCGATCGCTTTTGTCATGGCATAAACTTCCTCTGGTGGTTCTACCATCGGATCTTCAAGCACCCCCGCTTCAATACTGCGCCCTAGCAGGTTACGGTCAATGCTGTAGGGGGAAGACTTTTTGACTGGTGAGGGAATACCAAAGCGCTCACCATATGCGATCGAATCTTCACGAGAGAACCCCCACTCCCTAGCTGGTGCCAATATTTTCAAGTTGGGGTTAAGGGCGATAATCGACACATCAAAACGCACCTGGTCATTGCCCTTACCGGTACAACCATGAGCTACCGCATCTGCACCGTATTTTTCAGCAGCCTCCACCAATAATTTAGCAATCAGGGGACGAGCCAGAGCAGTAGAGAGGGGATAGCGACTTTCATAAAGAGCATTAGCCTGAATGGCTGGAAAAGCATAGTCCTTGACAAAGGTGTAGGTAGCATCAGCAACCAAGGATTCTGTTGCCCCAGCGTCCAAGGCTTTTTGTCTGATTGGTTCTAGTTCATCTCCCTGACCTAAATTTGCCGCTAGGGTGATCACCTCCTTTACTCCCCATTCTTCTTTAAGATAAGGGATACAAACCGACGTATCTACGCCACCGGAATATGCTAGAACAACTTTTTCAGCACGGCTCATGATAGTTTCACCCTGTGGAAAACAACAAAATATCTATTCTATACACATATTTCCAGAATATGGTGGCTGAATTGCCACAAAATTCTAATCGTAATCCGCTTCAACAGTATCAATCCAAGCCAAACTAGTCCCTGGATAATAGTTGCCTAAAATTTCTTGATAGGTGTAACCCTGCTTAGCCAAGTCACGAGCTCCGGTTTGACTCATACCCTGACCACCAAATACATTTTTGACAATATGGTCAGAAGCGGCGTACAAGGACTCTACCACGCCACCTTTGTAACTTAGAAAAATGCCGCGAGTTTCTTGAACTGCCTGAGCCGTGGTGTTCCACTCATATTTGATTCCTTTGTAAACTTGCCAACGCTGAGTGTTTCCCAAATCATAGAATTTACTAGCGGGTCGAATCGCATGAACCAAAGCATAGGAGCGAGCAGCAATGGCTTGTGCTTTCAGAGCTGCCATTGGCCAACTAGGATACACTTCCGCTCCCACCACCGAAGTCAGGTAAAGCTCAAGGTCAACGTAGTTTACTGCCAAGATGCTATCTCCCTTAGAAATCAATAGCAAATCCCCTCGATACCAGCGATTTCCCACCAATACATACCCTCCGTTAGTTGGCTTCACCCAAAGCCCTGCGGGGGTCTTATAGTTACCAATTTGAATATAGTCCCCTAATGGTTTAACATTACTTCCCTGATTGGCGGTTAGTTTACCCAGGGGCTGACCCCTAGCATCCAGCAACTCACCCGGTGTTGAGGTAGCCACTACCAGAGACTTAACACCATTGGCTACAGCAACTCGCATTTCTAGGATGGGAGCATCATTCAATAGCTTTGGTGCTGGTTGCTGATTTTTGGTAGCCCCTTCAGACTGGCTGGGCGGCTGGTTGTTGTGATTAGAAGACTCAGTCTTGGTTGATTTATCTGATTTATCCTGGGATTTATCCTTAGTAGTAGCAGTAGATTGTTTCGTGTCTTGCTTGCTAGAGGTTGATGCTTCGGTAGCTTTAGTTTGGGCTAGGGTTGGTGAGGGTGTTGACTTAGAGACAGTGGAATTCTCATCTTTGGGGGTAGGAGATGGGGATGGTGTTGGAGTTGTGGCGGTAGATGTTAGTTCGGATGTGGGAGTATCCTCTTGGTTAGACAGCCCATCCGACTCAGGGGAAACTTGATCTCGGGAATTTGGAGCAGAAGAGGTTGAGGAAGATGTTTCTAACTCAGAGCCAGGTGACAGAGATTTCGCTAAGACTAAAGGTACAGATAGGGCAATTGAAAATAGGGCAATTGACCACAACACTGATTTCTTCATTCGTCAGTAAAATTAAACACTTGCTTCACCTGCTTTACACTATACAATACAGCCGTCTTATTGGGATTCTGGACAGTTACAGACAGCTTATCCCCTCCTTATTCTTTTGTTAAAGAAGGGGAGCAAGGGTGATTAATGAAAACCGATGAACCTGTTATTTACAGAAAGCCTGGAATAACAGATCAGGATCAAAAGAATTGTCGATTTGTGGGTTTACCGTCAAAAAACCGATTTGAGCCTTTCTGTAATAAATTGCAGGGGGTAATTCTGTGCTGGGGTTATAGGCACTGAGGTGTGACTTAGAACTCCCATAATTTCCCTGCCGATTCCACACACTATTTTCGCCAGACAGATTACCATAATCCCCTAGCTGATTACAAATCGACTTTTCATCCCCAGGGTTACTAGATACTAAACCCAGGAAAGCACCATCAGCTCCCACCAAGTAAGCACGACCATCAAGTTCAAACAGTGTTTGGGCAAGACTGCGACTGGCAAAACAGTTACCGAACACCAGGGAGATACCTAACATCAAACCAATCTGTTGGGCAACAGAAACTCTGCTCATGGTTAACCTAGATTTTAGTAAATCAGAAATATTTATTCCTCTAGGATTCCCATCAGACTCGGGAAAGGAACACCTGGCAAAAAATTTCTATCCAAAAGCAGAGGCAGATGGAGGATTAATCAGGTAAGGGCTAGTTAACAGTCAAGCTTTGATCCCCCCAAAGATCGGCAGGGGGGTCAACCCTCAACCTGCTAACCTTGGCCAAAAGGCCACGCTACGCGAACAACCTTTAACATTCAACCTTTAACATTCAACCTTTAACATTCACCCTTTAACATTCAATATTTAACCTTAAATCTGCTATCCTACCCTACTAGAACGCCAAAAGCGAACAACCTTGGCCAAAAGGCCACGCTACGCGAACAAGAATCACTTACTTGCGCCCAGTCAGCCAATAGGTGATCATCTCTCCTTTGCCCTTAACATTAATAATCCCTCGCTCTTCAAACAAATACTTGTCTCGTAAACGTTCGTAAGTGCTAGCAGTAACTTGGATTCTCCCAGGTTCCCCTTGAGAGTCCATCCGAGATGCCACATTAACCGCATCCCCCCACAAATCATAAATGAACTTCTGGATACCGATTACCCCAGCTACCACAGGACCAGTGTTAATCCCGATACGCAGGCGGAATGGTTCCCCATCATCCCGCTTGAAACGACTAATTTCCTGTTGCATATCCAATGCTATGTTTGCGATCGCTTCTGGATGGTCATCCCTAGGGTTCGGTAGACCACCAACAACCATATAGGCATCTCCAATGGTCTTAATTTTCTCTAATCCATGGTGCTGCGCTAGTTGGTCAAAGCTTGAGAAAATTTGATTAAGTAGATTAACCAATTCTGTGGGAGAGATGCGAGCAGAAAGCTTGGTAAACTCCACAATATCAGCAAACAGAATTGTTACTTCGTCAAAGCGATTCGCAATAGCTTTTGGCTCTTGTTTTAATCGTTGGGCGATGGACTGAGGTAGAATATTTAACAACAAGTGTTCCGACTTTTCTTGTTCAGCTCTCAGTGCTGCTTCTGCCTGTTTGCCCTTGGTAATGTCGGCTACAGTGCCTTCGTAGTACAGTAGTTTCCCTTGAGCATCACGCACAACACGAGCATTCTGGGATGTCCAGATGATTTGGCCATCTTGTCGATAAACCCTAGCTTCAAAATCCGAGATAGCACCATGGTTCTCAACCGCAGCAATAAACTCAGCATAGCTGTTGGGATTGACATAGAGTTGCTGTTCAATATCGGTAACTTTAGCCACTATTTCTTCTGGGCAAGAGTAGCCATACATCCGAGCTAAAGCTGGATTGACACTCAGGTACTGCCCATCCGGTGTAATCTGAAAAATCCCCTCAGCCACATTTTCAAAGATGCTACGATACTTCTCTTCAGCTTCCTGGAGTGCATCTAGAACCCGTTTGCGCTCCGTAATATTACGAGCGACCCAAATCACACAATTGTTTGGCAAGGGTGAGACACTCGCAGCAAACCACACCTGGGAATTATGACCGGGATAGTGTGAAGTATGAAATGCTTGGTCAGTTTGCCCCACTAGCTTTTGGCCATTGAATTCCGAAAATTTTTCATAATCGGATGAATTGTGATAATATTTGTTAGTGTGATGCCCTATATTCTTGGAATCGAAGTCCGAAAGTTTGTGGCCATTCAAGTCTGAGTTAGAACTAATTTCATCCTTAATACTTCCTACTTGATAATGTCCTATAGGTAAACTGTATTCTATATTCAGGGTTTGTTTAGTATCTAAGACTTGCCGGATATGGGTGACAAAAAGTTCAGCTTGCTTGGGGGGCAAAACTTCGTAGACACTCTTACCAAGTAGTTCGGTCGTTGGACTATATAAAACCTCAGAATTGGTCGAGACTACTTTCATGTATCGTCCTTGAGCATCAAAAACGGTAATCACATCTGTCATCGCCCCAAACAGTACCCGCAACTCAGCTTCGGATTTACGTAGTGCTGCTTCGATGTGCTTGCGCTCTACAATCTCAATCCTTAGTTGATGATTGGCGTCCCGTAGTGCTGCTGTTCGTTCCTCCACTCGGGTTTCTAACACTTCATTGGCTTTTTGCAAGGCTTCCTGAGCTTGCTTACGCTCACAGATGTCTTCTAGAGTACCTTCGTAATACAGCAGATTGCCATCTTCATCTTTAATGGCACGGGCATTTTCGCAAATCCAAGTCAAACTGCCATCCTGGCGATAGACTTGGGACTCGAAATCCACTAAGGTAGGATTTTCTTCCAATAACTGGATGAATTGGGAGCGACGGTTCGGATCAACATAAAGTTGCTGCTCAATATTCGTTACAGTATTAATTAATACTTCTGGGGACTCATAACCATAGATACGAGCTAAAGCTGGGTTAGCACTGAGGTAACGTCCTGAGGGGGTGGTTTGGAAGATACCTTCTACAGCATTTTCAAAGATATTGCGATATTTCGCTTCAGCTTGCCTCAGGGCTTCTT
>NZ_JAAHIG010000530.1:0-4981 GCF_010692305.1 Moorena sp. SIO4G3
TGTGGTTCTGATCGGTTTTCCTCAGCTATTCCCGCGATTTCTCTCCAGTCTAGTTTCAGTCCATCGCATATCCGTTTAAAGGAATCCAGCTGAATTGGTTTAAATTGAAAAAACTTTGTTACTGTACTGCGACCTATAAATTGCGATTTTGCTAAGTTACTTTTAGACTCAAATCCTAGCCTGATTAAAGCTTTTTCAGCTTTTTCTATACCTTTTGATGAGGCGGTTATAGTTTGTCTTGTATTTTTTTTACCTCGGCTACAATCTGTCATAGTCTGGCTAGTTTTTTATAACTATAGCAATAGCTGTAATGGTGTTTTCCAATTCAAGGGAGTAAGCGATGCAACCCTAAATGACCAAACTCAATAATTCCCTGAGCCTAAGTTTTATATTGCCTGCTGCCAGCGCCATAACTTTTAGCGCAATCACAACTTAGTCACAAGGTAATCAAACAAAAGCCAAAACATATTAGCAACTAATCCATTGGACAGTCAAGGGTTGAGGTTTTGTCGGTAACCATTAAAAGTAGCAGTCAAGCGTACCAGTTACAACAAAAACCTATGGCTCATAAAACTCTAACAATCAAAGAAATGGTTCAAGCTGCTATTATATCGATATTACTTGGGGGGTCACTTACCCTAGCGGTAATTGATGAACAATACCGCCCCACCTTTATGGATATGGCAAAAATAGGTCTTGGAGGCTATCTGGGACTCTCATTACCTAAGTCTAAAGGTAAATAAAGTTATAGCGCTATGGTATGGACACAGGATTTTTCCCTGTTCCCTAAAATCCACAACTTGTGTACCTCACCTAATTGATAAATGCTATAGCTCGATTATGCGATTGCTCTAGACTAATTCCTTGGCATTGCTTAATAATGGAATGATTTGAAGAGTTTTGTGGAACCGGGATCTTGGTGGAACCGGCATCTTGCCGGTGATCAATATTTCACCGTGGAACCGGCATCTTGCCGGTGATCAATATTCCCAGGCAGGCAGGATGCCCACCCCCACTGATATTGATCCCAAGATTTAGCAATGCTCATTTTCTGGTTTAAGCGATCGCATTTTTTGGTGGATGCGATCGCGTTTTTTTGCGGGAATTCCTATCTTTGGCTAGGGGTAAGACTTTCCTAGCTATCCCCTGGCACATCCTCAAACATTGCGCCTCGTTTGATTAAGTGATTCTTGATGGATTCATTAATTCCCGGATTATCTCCAAATTGGGTATTGTCCACGATAGCACGACTCAGCTGGGCATCAGTGAGGTCAGCACTCTTTAGGTTAGCCTCATTGAGGTCAGCACTATTTAAGTTAGCACTATTTAAGTTAGCACCCTTCAGGTCGGCACTACTGAGGTCGGCACTACTGAGGTTAGCATTAGTAAGGCAGGCACCAATAAGGCTAGCATCACTCAGGTCAGTACTACTGAGGTTAGCATTAGTGAGGTTAGCATTAGTGAGGTTGGCATCACTCAGGTCAGTACTACTGAGGTTAGCATTAGTGAGCCAGACACCACTGAGGTTGGCACCACTGAGGTCAGTATCACTAAGGTCAGCATCACTAAGGTTGACACGATTGAGGTTGGCACCACTGAAGTCAGCACCATTGAAGTAGGTACCCTTGAAGTAGGCAGCACTGAGGTCAGCACCACTGAGGTCGCTATAACTTAGCCTGGCACGACTGAGGTTGGCACGACTGAGGTTGGCACCGCTCAGGTCGGCACCACTGAGGTCGGCATCAGTTAGGTCGGCACCACTGAGGTTAGCACCCCTTAGGTTGATAAGATATTGCTTGTACTTAGTCAGTTTGGCACCCCTAAGCTTGGTATCACTGAGGTCGGCATCACTGAGGTTGGTACCCCTGAGGTCGGCACCCTTCAGGTCAGCACCTTTCAAGTGGGCACCCCTGAGGTCGGCACGAATCAGGTCAGCACCCTTCAAGTGGGCACTATTCAATTGGGCACTATTCAGGTTAGCATCATAGAGTTGGGCACCCTTCAGGTGAGCACCACTCAGGTGGGCATCACTAAGGTCAGCATTTTGGAGTTGGGAACCCTTCAAGTGGGCATCACTGAGGTTAGCACCCCTGAGGTTGGCACCCCTGAGGTCGGTACCCTTGAAGTAGGCACGACTGAGGTCAGCACCACTGAGGTTCGCAGCACTCAAGTCAGCACGACTAAGGTCAGCACCACTCAGGTCAACATCACTCAGGTCAACACCGTTCAAGTCTCGACCCGCAGCTCCAGTACTGACAATCTCTTCCACTAGACGCCATTTAGGATCAAGGTCTTTATTTTGATCATCATCTAACCTTGTGTTCAAAATTTTAATATCTTGAACAGGAAAACCGCTTATTTCTGTTACTTCTCCTGATTTGAACTGAGATACAAGCCGTTCGATATCTTTTTGATAACCTTCTACAATTAATTGGATGCTGTCTCGTTTAATATCACTAATTTTTATAGTCTCTCCTGAAGAGTTTTGTAAACTAGATTCAATACGTTTTAAAAGTTCAGCTGAATCTATATCCCCTGTTAAGACGATAGATGCTTTAATTGTTTCAGTTTGTCTATCGATTACAGTTACTTCAAGCGGTGGTTGCTGTTGTTCCACCAGCTCTGAGCTACTGCCATCATTTTCGCTTACTGCTTCCGATTGGTTTTCCTCTGCTATTCCCGCAATTTCTATCCATTTTAATTTCAGTGCCTGGCAGATCCGTTTAAACGAATCCAGCTGAATGGGTTTGAAATTAAAAAACTTCGTCACTATACTGTCACTGAGACGTTGGGATTTTGCTAAGTTACTTTCAGACTCAAAATCTAGCCTGGTCAACGCTCCTTTGGCTGTCTCTACACCAGTTGACGAAGCCGTTATAGTTAGTGTTTTATAGGGGTTTTCTTGAGAAAAATCTGTCATATCAGGCAATAGGGAACAGGGAACAGGGAACAGGGAATAGGGAAGAGGCAAGAGGCAAGAGGCAAAAGGCAAGAGGCAAGAGGCAAGAGGCAAGAGGCAAAAGGCAAGAGGCAAAAGGCAAGAGGCAAGAGGCAAGAGGCAAGAGGTAAAAAATATTGTGTACCTGATTAGGCTAGAAAGCGAGTAATATCAAGTCCGGTTAAATACCCATAATTAAGGGAAGTGTGGGGAGATAGTGGATATTTTTATTAAGGGTAATTATCGTGACATGATATAAAGCTATGAGAGGAGTTTTTGGTGTTATGATAAAGCCATGCAGCACCTATTACCTTTTTTCTATTATCTTGGCGCAGCCTTATAATAGTTAGCCCTAGTGAAAATACCGAATTATACAATTATAAAAACAAATAGTAGTAGCAACCAACCCCTTGGACAGTCAAGGGTTATGGTTGTTTCGTTGATGATTAAAATTAGCAGTAAAGTTTAACAGTTACAGAAAAAACTAATAAAGGAAACAATATTTTTTCCCACTCTCCATACTCTTCCCCCTACTCCCTGCTCCCTGCTCCCTACTCCCTAAAACCAACCTTGTGATCGGGAGCGAAAGGTAGCGATCGCTCCAGGATCAAAACAGTTTGGATCTTGGTTGGTAGATTCGGTAAAAATCCGAAAATCTACCTAAACATTAGCCAAGACTTACTAATTCCACATTAGCCACTTCTGAGCATTTAGCCGTTGTATGGTGTAATGAACCATTAGATCAAGAGTCACTCTCCGTTCATCAATCATAAATGACTCGATCGTACTAGGGTTAACACCATTAGCCGACGCCGAAAAAGCCTTTTGCTTTTTAATATCTTCGTCTAGGAAATAAACGTTAAATTTCCGTTGACCATTTTGCCAACTCCCCATTACTTGCCAACAGTCATCCATTTGACTCAAACTTGGAATCGGGATTTTCTGTTTAGCAAAGGTCACATCTACATCATCAATACCTTGTTTGGCAAAAGCAGTCTTAAGGGCTGGCACATAATGTTGTTCCACAAATTCAGTAAAAGGTTTCTTTTCAATTGCTGGTGGTTTTTCTTTTTTAGCTTTTGCCCCAGTAGCCGCAGGCTTTTTAGCAGCAGGGGCCTTAGCTGCAGCTTTGTCTTCTGATTTTTCAGCAGGCTTTTTAGCAGCAGGGGCCTTAGCCGCCGGTTTGTCTTCTGATTTAGCCGCAGGCTTTTTGGCCGCAGGGGCCTTAGCCGCCGGTTTGTCTTCTGATTTAGCCGCAGGCGGTTGGTCTACGATCGCAGCAGGTTTCGGTTCAGTTATTTCAACCGGCGGTTGGTCTACTACAGCAGTAGGCTTCGGTTCCGTATTAGCAGCAGGCTGGTCTGGTGATGGTGTAGGAGGTTTCGGTTCAGTTATTTCAACCGGCGGTTGGTCTACTACAGCAGCAGGCTGGTCTGGTGATGGTGTAGGAGGTTTCGGTTCAGTTATTTCAACCGGCGGTTGGTCTACTATAGCAGCAGGCTTCGGTTCCTTATTAGCAGCAGGCTGGTCTGCTGATGTATCAGAAGGAGTATTTGCGTCCTCAGGGTTAGGTAAGGGTAGGGTTTCTTCCGCCATAGCTTACGTAAGTCGTTTCTTTAGTCTGGATGATCCTATCTTACTGGCCAAGGGCTAGACAGATGGCTCGGGAGTCGGGAATCGGGAGTCGGGAATCGGGAGTCGGGAATCGGGAGTCGGGAATCGGGAGTCGGGAGTCGGGAGTCGGGAGTCGGGAATCGGGAATCGGGAATCGGGAATCGGGAATCGGGAATCGGGCAAAGCGGGAAATGGGAAGCATTCTGAGGACTTGAGCTAAATGGGATTGGCCTACGGTCACCCTACGCGAACGCATTTGTCATCTCATTTCTCAGTAGCTTTCATGAGTATAGCGGTTTATAACCTAATGAGGTACACATAATTTTTTCTCTCTTGCCTCTTGCCTCTTGCCTCTTGCCTCTTGCCTGTTCCCTATTCCCTATTCCCTATTCCCTATTCCCTACTCCCTATTCCCTATTCCCTATTCCA
>NZ_JAAHIG010000531.1:0-4942 GCF_010692305.1 Moorena sp. SIO4G3
TTAATAAAATAGCTCTCAATTTTGCAGCTCACTTGAAGTTTGCCTTAAAAGGACAAGCCTACGATATTTATATCGGTGATGTGCGATTGTGGATACCTGATTATCGCCACTATACCTATCCTGATATTATGGTAATTAAGGGGAAACCGATCTATACCGGCAAAGGTAAGACGACGGTCATGAATCCTTTGCTAATTGTTGAAGTATTATCCAAATCTACCAGAAATTATGACCAAGGTGAGAAGTTTTTATACTATCGCTCAATTCCACATTTTAAGGAATATATATTGATAGACCAAGCCAGATATCATGTGATTCAACATACCAAAACCAGTGAAGGACAATGGTTACTCACTGAGCAAACCTCAGAAGCAGCAATTTTGGAATTAAGTACTATCGACTTTAAACTTAACTTTAGCGATATTTACGAAGGGCTTAACTTTGAAGACGATGATTAAAGTTGTCAATTTCAAGGTTAGTTTGTTGAAGGTTTTAAGATTGTAAGGTTGTAAGTTGTTCGCGTAGCGTGGCCAATAGGCCAAGGTTGTAAGGTTGAAAGTTGTTCGCGTAGCGTGGCCAATAGGCCAAGCTTAGAAGGTTAGTTTGTTGTTCGCCTTTGCCGTTCCCGAAGGGTAGATTAGTTTGTTGAAGGTTGTAAGGTTGTAAGGTTGTAAGGTTGTAAGGTTGTAAGGTTGTAAGTTGTCAAGTTGCCTCTTGCCTCTTGCCTCTTGCCTCTTGCCTTTTGCCTCTTGCCTCTTGCCTTTTGCCTCTTGCCTTTTGCCTCTTGCCTCTTGCCTCTTGCCTCTTGCCTCTTGCCTCTTGCCTGCTCCCTGCTCCCTGCTCCCTGCTCCCTAAAACCAAAAAATTTGTACTTCACCTAATTGACAACAGCTATACATATGTATCTCACCCATTTCGGCGCAAACAGCTGGCTACTGGAACTCCCAGAGCAACGGATTCTGATTGACCCCTGGTTAGTAGGTTCATTGGTCTTTGGCAACCAACCTTGGTTCTTTAAAGGGGACAAACCGGAAGCACTTAATAGCATTCCCGATAAAATTGACCTAATTTTGCTCTCCCAAGGCTTAGAGGACCACGCCCATACCCCAACCTTGGAAAAATTAGACAAAACTATTCCAGTAGTGGCCTCTACTAGTGCAGCAAAGGTAGTCAAACAGCTAGGTTATACCCAGGTAACTACTCTTACTGCTGGTGAAACCGTTGCGTTAGGAGATCACATAGAAATCCGAGCCTTGCCAGGAGCACCCATTGGTCCATTCCAGCAGGAAAATGCCTATCTGATCAAGCAGTTGGATAGTGGTAAAAGTCTTTACTACGAACCTCATGGCTATCCCCCTGCTGAAGTCAAGGATTATGCCCCAGTAGATATCGTGATTAGCCCAGCCGTGACCTTAGAATTACCCTTACTAGGGCCAGTCATTCAAGGCCATAAGACAGCACTGCCGTTGGCGCAATGGTTGCAACCCCAAGTCTTTCTGCCCACAGCAGCCGATGAAATTGTAGAGTATCAAGGGGTTTTGGCTTCCGTGCTGCGGGAAGTGGGTAGTCTCGAAGAATTGCGATCGCAACTCCTCCAGCAAAATCTGCCCACCAAAGTCATCACTCCCAAAGTAGGGGTTTCGTTGGAAGTATAGCGCTACGCGCAAGGGAACAGGGAACAGGGAACAGGGAACAGGGAATCGGGAATCGGGAATCGGGAATCGGGAACAGGGAACAGGGAACACAGAACAATTGACGAAAACACGATCATATTGCCTCAATTCTTGTCTCTTTTGCCTCTCCCCACACTCCCCCATCTCCCCATCTCCCCATCTCCCCATCTCCCCATCTCCCCATCTCCCCACACCCCACACCCCACACCCCACACCCTTGTCTCTTCATCTGAAAACGCTAAAGTATCATAGTGTCCCACATCAACAGCGAGAAGATCCAAAATGCTGGAGTTGTATCAATTTGAACTGTCCCAATACTCAGAGAAAGTACGACTGATTCTGGATTACAAAGAGCTGGACTATCGGAAAATTGAGGTAACCCCAGGAGTAGGACAGTTAGAACTATTCCAACTGTCTGGTCAAAGTAAGGTACCAGTGCTTAAAGATGGGGATACAGTGATTAGTGATTCCACTGCGATCGCAATGTATTTGGATCGCAAGTATCCCGACAAACCCATCATCCCTACCGATCCCAAAGAACGAGGACTCTGCTTACTGATCGAAGAATGGGCAGATGAATCCATTGGTACCAAAAGCCGGAAAGTGGTCTATGGCGCATTGAGCCAAAATCCCGACTTCCGCAAATCCGTCTTACCGAACCAAACCCCTGATGTGCTCAAAACAGTAGTTGGTTCGGTACCCTCGGAATTTTTAGATATTCTAGGGTTTGGTGTCGGTTGTGGCACTGATGCCATCAAGGAAGCCAAAGATGGTCTCAAGCAAGACCTAGAAGCCTTGAGTCTGTTACTCCTGGATAGTCCTTATCTAGTCAGCAACTCCCCTTGCTTAGCAGATTTGGCCGTAGCTGGTTTAAGTCTGCTCCTGAAATTCCCCGATGGGAATTATCTCGATATTCCCCAGCAATATCAAGGTCAAGGGATTCCTGGCTTTGCCGATAGTAACCTCTACGAAACCTTTTTTGCTTGGCGCGATCGCATCTATGCCGATTATCGCAAACCTTTAGTTTCCAATACTCCCAGCGATTCTCAACCCACATCAATTGAGATTGATTAATCATAATTGACCCTAAGCGGTCAGTGGTCAGCCTTTAGCTGATAGCCGTCAGCGGTCAGCGGTCAGCGGTAAGTTTGACCCGATGGTGCGTTACGGGGCGGACTAGCTTGCTAGCTTGCCTATTGCCTAGAAAAGTGGTGCGTTACGGGGCTACTGGCGCTGGACCTTGAATATGATGGCAATCCCACCCCTAACGCACCCTACGCACCCTACGCACCCTACGCACCCTACTCCCTACTCCCTACTCCCTACTCCCTACTCCCTACTCCCTACTCCCTATAACCCAAATGATTTAGGATTGCAATAGTCCTGGAATTGTGGTAATGGATTTAAGTCAACCTTTAGGTTCAGTTATTCAAGGCTCTCTGTCTGCTGGATTAGAAGTGCGATTACACCCCGATGTCTCTGTAGAAGATATGCGGGTGGGGAAATTTCTGGTGGTTCAGGGAATGCGATCGCGTTTCTTCTGTATGCTCACCGATGTGTCTTTAGGAACCTCCAGTCAGCGGATTCTGGTTAATCCTCCTAATCCCAATGATGACTTTCTAAGGGATGTACTCGCAGGTAGTGGCACCTACGGTACGATTAATTTAACCCCGATGCTAATGTTTACGCCACAAAAGTCCCAATCACAACAGCCAGTGGAACTAAATGGAAAAAGTCCCTTAGGCTCCTTTCAAGCTCAAAGTAGCGAAGAGATGGAATTGTTACCAGTAAAAACAATTCCCAGCCACTTTTCTCAAGTATTCGATGCTAGTGAACGGGATTTTCGGGCAGTCTTTGGCTCAGAAGATGACCCCCATCGCCGGAATTTTTCCATTGGTCAACCCCTTGACATGGAAGTCCCCATATGCATTGACTTAGATCGGTTTGTAGAACGGAGTAACGGGGTTTTTGGTAAATCTGGCACCGGTAAATCCTTTCTAACTCGGCTACTGCTATCTGGGATTATCCGTAGGCAAGCAGCAGTAAATTTAATTTTTGATATGCACTCGGAATATGGCTGGGAAGCCGTATCGGAAGGGAAACAATTTAGTACAGTCAAAGGATTGCGCCAGCTTTTTCCATCCCAGGTACAAGTTTATACCCTCGATCCAGAATCCACCAGACGACGAGGGATTCGGGATGCCCAAGAGCTTTATCTAAGTTATGACCAGATTGAAGTAGAAGATATCAACCTAGTCCGAGGAGAGTTAAATCTTTCTGAAGCTAGTCTAGAAAATGCCATTATTTTACGCAATGAATTTGGCAAATCCTGGATTGTACAATTGTTATCCATGACCAATGAAGAAATCCAGGAATTTTGCGAAGTAAAACGAGGCAACAAATCCTCAATTATGGCATTACAGCGCAAATTAAGCCGATTGGATGAATTAAAATATATCCGCAGTGCTTGTCCCCATAATTATGTCAAGCGAATTTTAGAATCTCTCGATGCCGGGAAGCATGTTGTCGTAGAATTCGGTTCCCAATCCAACATGCTTTCCTATATGTTAGCTACTAATTTAATTACCCGTCGTATTCATAGCAGTTATGTCAGAAAAGCCGAGATATTTTTGCAGTCAAAAAATGCCAGCGATCGCCCCCGTCCCCTAGTGATTACCATTGAAGAAGCCCACCGTTTCCTAGATCCAGCCACAGTACGTCAAACAATTTTTGGGATTATTGCCCGTGAAATGCGCAAGTATTTTGTGACCTTGTTAGTCGTAGACCAGCGTCCTTCTGGCATTGATAACGAAGTCATGTCTCAAATTGGAACTCGGATTACTTGTTTGCTAAATGATGATAAAGATATTGAAGCAATTTTTACTGGGGTGTCTGGTGGCCAAAGTTTGCGTTCGGTATTAGCCAAGCTCGATTCTAAGCAACAAGCCTTGATTTTAGGACATGCCGTACCAATGCCAGTAGTAGTCAAGACTCGTGCTTACGATCAACAATTTTATCAGGAAATTGGGGAGCTAGATTGGCAACAAAAGTCCGATCAAGAGGTATTTTTAGCCGCCCAATTAGCTAGGGAAGATATAGGGTTTTGAGATCAGCTATCAGTGGTCAGCGGTGTGGGGTGTGGGGTGTGGGGTGTGGGGTGTGGGGTGTGGGGTGTGGGGTGTGGGGTGTGGAGGGAGTGGGGGAAGTGTGACCTCAACTAGGGTGGCACAGGCTTCTAGCCTTTGACCCATAAGCACCTCAAGTAGCGT
>NZ_JAAHIG010000532.1:0-4939 GCF_010692305.1 Moorena sp. SIO4G3
TGTTGTTTAAACGCTTATGGTGACTGGTTTCAAGGGTTAGCTAGCCAAAACCAAAGTTGGCAAAATTATCTGTTTAGACAAATCCTTAGGGCTGATAATTCCTTTACCAGGCAAGTGCAAGGTTCTGAATTAGAAACATTACCGCCAGCATTGGTAGACGCGGCTCGTCATGACTTACAAGCTTTACAAAATATCTATAAGTGCAGCAGTAAACAACTTTGTAAGTGGGTCAAAAGAGCATCTGTTTTACCAGTTGAACTGGTGCCTTGGAATTGTGAGTCAAGTCAATCAAGGTCGGGAGCTGACCACAGTGATAAATGTACTCGATGGCAAGAGGAGCTGCAAGCTAAACTAAACAATTTAGAAAATTGGGCTGATGGTTTGGAAGCGATCGCAGCATACTATCGAGAGTTTGGTACTGGAGTTTTTGCTGACTATCAGGGGTTTCGTTGGCAATCGGGTCAGTTGTTTGGTATTGCCAATCCAGATCCGATTAGACTCAGTGAGCTGGTGGGCTATGAATCGGCGCGGACGCAATTGCTCAAGAATACAGAATTTCTGCTGAAAGGCTACCGAGCCCTGAATGTATTACTTTACGGTAGTCGCGGTTCAGGTAAGTCTTCTTTGGTCAAGGCGTTGTTAAATGAATACGGTGAGCGGGGATTGCGAATTATTGAAGTCCCGAAATCAGAGATGATCGATTTACCGGTGATTACGGAGCAATTGCGAGACCAGCCTCAAAAATTTATTATCTTTATCGATGATTTATCCTTTGAAGAGGATAATGATTCCTACAAAGCTTTAAAGGTAATCTTGGAAGGGAATTTAACAGCACGACCTGACAATGTTGTGGTTTACGCCACCTCTAATCGACGACACTTGATTCGAGAATTCTTTGATGACCGTCCCCGTCCTAGCAATGAAGAGGTCCATGGTTGGGATACGGTTCATGAGAAACTGTCCTTTAGCGATCGCTTTGGCTTAACCCTAACCTTTGAAAAAGCTGACCAGAAAACCTACCTCAAGATTGTCCAACATCTAGCTACCCTAGCCCAAATCCCCCTTGAGCCTAGTGAAATCAGACCTCGTGCTTTACAGTGGGCAATCCGAGCCAATGGTTTCTCTGGTAGAACAGCACGACAGTTTATTGATTTTCTAAAAGCAGAGGAAGTGGGGAACAGGGAACAGGGAACAGGGATCTAGATGTAGGGTGGGCACTACACAGACCGATTAACTCAGCTTGGTGACATACTCCTACACTGACTCTGCTCTTACAGAGCCGCTCCGCGAACGACTTCAGTGTAGGCTTCTTGCCAACTCCACCCAACGGTTCGGATACTCGGCAAGCTTTATTAACGACACGGGATGCCCCTCCGCGCCGGAACAATACAAAAATTTGATTTTTTCGCTCTTTAATAGCTGACAAACCAGCATTTAAGGCCTTTGGCCACGCTTCGCGAACGGCTTTGTTTATCAGTACATATATTATAGCAATTCCATACATACCCTGTGCAAAATTCATCCCACACCTAATGCGTAGCATAGGTGTGGGATGAATTTTGCCGGACAGCTAATCCTGTAGCTAGCTACTGCCCACCTACTTACAATCAATTCATTCAACTATGCAGGGCTGGTAATTATATCACACTTATCAGATTTATCCCAAAAATAACCTTATTTCTTTAATTAACTTCCCAAACTCCTGACTCCCGATTCCCGATTCCCTACTCCCTACTCCCTACTCCCTACTCCCTACTCTCTCTGCTATCATCAATTATCCATGGGAAAAGCCCCTGGTCGCACGCTGATTAATTTGGTCTTACCGTTACGAAGCACTTCCACCTCTAACTGGGCACCCACCTCTGAGGCTTCCACACCCTGCTGAACCTCAGTGGCATTTTTAACTGGTTTCGACGCAACGGTTTTAATGATATCTCCTTGTTTGAAACCAGCTCTCTGAGCGGGGGAGCCTGGCACCACCCGGACGATTAAAACCCCATCATCTTGGGTGACTTTCAGGTCAAAGTCTTGGTCTTGATTAATTTTTTCTCTCAAGTCTGGGGTCAAGGTCACCATCTGAATGCCTAGGTAAGGATGCTCAACTTTACCTTTAGAAAATAGTTGATTGGCAATCCGTTCCGCAGTTTCCACGGGGATAGCAAACCCTAAGCCTTGGGCATTGGCTCGAATAGCAGTGTTAATCCCAACCACTTCACCAGTGGCATTCAACAACGGCCCACCAGAATTACCAGGGTTAATGGCGGCATCAGTTTGGATAAAGCTGACCCGTTTTTCAGGAACCCCGACTTGGGAACTGGAGCGCCCTAAGGCACTGATGATACCAACGGTTACAGTATTATCTAAACCGAGGGGATTACCAATAGCGATCGCCCATTCTCCTGGGGTCAAATTCTCAGCTTTACCCAAGTTGACTGTGGGCAAGTCCGTTGCTTCAATTTTGACTACGGCTACATCGGTGACTGGGTCAGTGCCTACTACTTGACCGTCAAAGCTGCGACCGTCTTTTAGGGTGACTTTAACTTCCTCTGTGCCTTCTACAACGTGGGCATTGGTGATCAAGCGTCCATCGGAGCTGAGGATAAACCCTGAGCCGGTGCCTTGCTCGATGCGCTGTTTTGGCATAGGCAGGTCATCCCCAAAAAAGCGCCTAAAGAAGGGATTGTGGAACGGTTGTGGGAGATCCCGTGATACTTGACGGGCTGCATCGATTCTCACCACAGCCGGACCTACTTTTTCTACCGCTTTAGCAATGAAATTCAGGTTTCTCTGGGGTGCAACACTTGATCGTTGTGGCGTGAATGGTTGTAATACTGCTGGAACGATTTGTGGGCGTCTGATTACCTCTTGCTCTGCCATGAGATAGCGACTACCCAAAACCCCTGCACCTCCGCCCAAGCCCAGCAATGTCAGATAAACGGTCAGCTGCTTTAGGGATAAACTCATGGTTTTAGAATTTTCAATAATTGCTTTTGGGGTCTATATACTTACACTTTACTGAAAAATGTCTAGTCTTGACCGAAGAATATTGTTAAGTTAGGGAAAATCGGGGGTGAGCAGTGTGATAGGTGTGGTTAGTATGACTAAACCTATAGTATAGCGCTTTTGATAGGAATTTGCTAAACAGAGTTATTGTTTAGTTGTTGGCTGTTGGGTTTAGAATGCGATCGCTTTTAGCGGCTCCTAGGTCGCATCGCGTAGGGTGACCAAAGGTCAATCGCTCTTTTTGGCTGTTGGCTTGAGAATGCGATCGCTTCCTGTGAATTAGAATTTATTTTGATAACGGATCAGCTTTAGGAATAAATCGCGCAAAATAGCCAATTTTTTCCTAAAATTTTTCAAAAATTAGGGATTATTACGGATATCGCGCAACCTTTCGAGATTATCACGGTAGGTAACAGTTTTAGGATGATTTGACCCTAACTTCCGTTCTGCAATCTCCAATGCCTGGACATATATGGGTTCGGCCTGATCGTAGCACCCCATTGATCTGTAGAGATTTGCCAGATTGTTGAGACTTTCGGCCACATGGGGATGGTACTGACCCAGCAGCTTCTTTCTGATATCCAATGCCTCGACAAAGAGGGGTTCTGCTTCATCAAAGCGGCTCTGAACATGGTAGAGTAATCCTAGGTTGTTGAGGCTTAGGGCTACATGGGCATGGTTCTCACCCAGCACATTTCTCATATCCAATGCCTGGACAAAGAGAGGTTCTGCCTTATGGTAGCGCCCCTGATTATAGTAGAGTAATCCAAGGTTGTTAAGACTTTGAGCCACATCGGGATGATCCTGACCCAGCAGCAGCTTTCTCATATCCAATGCTTCGACAAAGAGGGGTTCTGCCTCAGGGTAGTTTCGCTGATCATCGTAGAGTATTCCCAGGTTGTTGAGACTGGTGGCTATATCGGGATGGTTCTCACCCCGCCACTGCTTTGTCATATCCAAGGCTTGGAGCAAGAGAGGTTCTGCTTCATGGTAGCGCCCTTGAGCATGGTAAATTAATCCCAGATTGTTGAGATTGGTGGATAGTTTGTGATCTTCCTCACCTAACAGCTGCTTTTTCATCTCTAAACACTGAAGCAAGAGGAGTTCTGCTTTATGGTAGTGACCCATTGACCAATAGAGTAATCCCAGGTTGTTGAGACTGGTGGCTATATCGAGATGGTTCTCACCCAGGCGGCTTCTAGTTATATCTAAACATTGCTTATACCACGGTTCAGACTGGTCATAGGTACCTTGACCTTTATAGAATCCTCCTAAGCCCATAAAGAGCCCTATTAAATCTTCATCCCTGAGCCAGTCAGTTAGGGCTCTAGCTACTTCGGCTAAATGAGAGATGGCAAGGCTAACTGCTGCAATCTGATCACGAGTTGGTCTATCAGGAATTTCTTTTGCTACAGCCACCATTGCCTGACAAAAGCTTCGCTTGTAGCTATCTGCCTCTGGTAACTGAGCCAACTTGGTTTGGAAAAATTCTCGAATTAGTTGATGGAGCCGATAGGTTTTATGTTCGGTCAGTTGTAACAGATTACGATTGACTAGAAAGCGATTGGCCGTAGGCCACGCTACGCGAACGCGTAACTCCTCCAATTCTTCTTGTTCTTCTTCCGAGTCATCTTCATCTTCAGTTTCGATAACACACTTCTCTACCAGTAACCAATCAAAAGGAGCTTGAGCAAACAGACTCAGACGACATCCCAACTGCTGGGCTTCTGGTGGCAACTCCTGCCAGGATAACTCAAGGGCTGCTGCTAGTCCCAGCTGGGCTGTCATCTCCCCTTGTTCTTCTTGACAAAGTAATGCCTTAGCTGCGTGCGGCTCGTTCTAGCTAGGAACTCCCCGAAACGGGGAGAGTATGAGCTAGGAGACTGCGAGGAATAACACCTCATAAGTCTTAACTGTCTTTTGGATGGTGGTGAAA
>NZ_JAAHIG010000533.1:0-4926 GCF_010692305.1 Moorena sp. SIO4G3
TCTATAGGTAATAGGTAATAGGTAATGGGTAGTGGGTAATAGGTAATGGGTAATAGGGATGCGCTGCATCAAGAGGTGCGACCCGTGGCGAATTTAATTCTTAATGGTAAGAGCGCACCTAACAGGGACTCAACCTCAAAGAAGACTGTACCTCATAACTGCGATAAAGGCTATAGCTATAGACAAGATTGCCATGGATACCCCGTTGCTCCCCCTTAAAAAAGGGAACTTTGAGGTTGAGAAGATTACATAATACAGGCAAGCAACGCTATCAATTCCCAATTCTAAATTACCCATTACCCATCACCCATTACCTATTCCCCATCACCCATTACCCATTACCTATTACCTATTACCTATTGCCCATTCCCAATTCCCGATTCCCGATTCCCGATTCCCGATTCCCGATTCCCGATTCCCGATTACTGTTAAGATTTTTTAAGATTATCAGTTTCTCCTGGGCATACCGTGCTATTATTAGATTGTCGAGTAAATCATAGAGTCCTGAGATGATTCTATCCCCTAGGATAAACTTGTGGTCTCTCGGCAGGCGGTTTAGAATGGGAACATACCACTTGATCAGGTCGTAAGTTCTTTGGATAATTGGTAAATCACTCATTTCCAGAAAAACAATCCGCCTGGGGCGGAAAAGGGTAAAATAAAATAAATAAAAGGGTAGAGGGCGAAAGGGCGAAAGGGCAAAGAAGAGTCCACGCTTAGGAACAAACCACCCGGAAACCGACGTGGATGTACCTGACGTCCGGCCAGAAGTTGAAGCGCTTGGCACAGCGGCAGAGCCTCAACTGGTATTGCCAAGAGCCACCGCGCAAGATGCGATAATCATGACGATTATCTTTATCTAATACCCACGCACCCCCTTCGTCTGGGGCATCATTATAGTTTCCGTGCCAATCATCTTCACACCATTCCCAGACATTACCCATCATATCATACAATTTCCAGTTATTCGGTTTTTTTTGTCCTACTGGATGAGTTTCCTGACCAGAATTACTATCGTACCAAGCATACGCTCCTAGTTCTGACTCATCGTCACCAAAGTAATATCTAGTTGTCGTACCTGCTCGACAGGCATATTCCCATTCAGCCTCACTGGGCAAACGGAATTCTCGACTACCGAGTTGAGTCTTCAATTTTGCATTATTATTGAGTGCCGTACAAAATTTTTTAGCATCCTTCCATGTTACCCTCTCAACGGGTCGTCGAGCGCCTTTAAAGTTAGATGGGTTGTTGGGGTCATCCTTAATAGTTTTATTAGGCTCACCAAGAACGGCTTGCCACTGCTGCTGAGTTACTGGAAATTGTCCCATCCAGAACTGTTTTACACTTACATGATGCTGGGGTCTTTCATTGTCCTGGATCTGGTCGTCACTATCAGGGCTACCCATCATGAAGATACCTGCTGGGATACGTACCATTTTTAAACTGACCCCGGTAGCTAACTCAAAGGTATCTACTTCATAGGCAAATAAACCCAACTTTTCTAAGGTGCTGTTGATATAGGCAATGACTGCTTGTTCCGTCAACTCTCTGGCGTTGTTGAGGCTATCTTCTATTCTTTTCATTTGGTCGTCTACATAGGTTTTCACTGCCAGTTCCGTGGGGACAGCTTGATTCGAGTTGTCTGCCAAGGTACCATCGCTGGAAAATTCATTAACCGCTTCTCCTAATTGTAGTTTCAGGTTTCCCTTGACTTCCAGCTTAGCGGTGGGATTGTCGTCTGTCCCAATTCCTAGGTTGCCCTTAACGTTCAGGGATTCTGCAATGGTTATAGGTCCCTGGAAGCTTTTTGTAGTTTTTGGTATCTGTTTAAGATTATTCACCAAACGGTCAATTTCATCCATGGCGGCATTCCAATCTGCCGAAAGGATCAAATCTCCAGCCTTTTTATGTTTTGGGTCAAAGTCGTTGGTCATTGCGGCTTCCTAAGCTTTCTAGTTATCACTAAAACAAAATTTCCCACACCAGAGTTAACTTAAATTGGTCGCTCTTGGTAATTGTATCAAAGGTCACTCGATTATACATGATTCCTTGGCCTGTTTTTTTGCTATTGAACAACCCCGCTTCAGTTAACTCAACTGGCTGATTGCCAGGTTCCCCAAAATCCAGGTCTACAGACAACATAATTTTACACTTTTTGTCATCTTCTCCAGTTTTTTTTAAATCTTTGCCGAGGTCAAAGGGTTTAAGTTCTTTCCGAAACACCTCCTGTCCCAATTTGGTATCCGTAGCTGGATTAACCAGGGTGCTACCGCCAGTACCTAAGGCGATGTAGCGGATCGGATCAATTGTTTGATTAGTAAATAACTTGGCAACTAATTCCCGCCCTGTGTAAACAATCGAGTTGTCAGCTTTAACTTCCTGCACCAGCTGAGCTTGAGGATTATAGGTTTGGATAGTCAACCTACCTTTCATGTCGAGGGTTTCGGCAATTTTCATAATATAAGAATTAAGAATTAAGAATTAAGAATTAAGAATTAAGAATTAAGAATTAAGAATTGAGAATTGAGAATTGAGAATTAAGAATTGAGAATTGAGAATTGGTAAATTAGAATTGGGAATTTAGAATCGGGAATCGGGAATTTAGAATCGGGAATCGGAAATTTAGAATCGGAAATTTAGAATCGGAAATTGGGAATTGGGAATCGGGAATCGCGACCCACCCCTAACCCCTCCCAGGAGGGGAACGGGAAGTTAGAAGTTAGAAGTTAGAAGTTAGAAGTTAGAAGTTAGAATCTAGATTAACCATTCTAAATTCTCCATTATACATTCTTAATTCTTAATTCTCCATTCTCCATTATACATTATACATTCTTAATTCTCCATTCTACATTCTACATTCTTAATTCAACCAAAACGATTCCCGCTATCAAAGCCCGTATAGTCAAATACCCCACAAGTAAGCAGGTTATCAGACATTTCGTGGACTACTTCTGGATAGGGAACCTGAACGCGACTAATAGTCAAGGCATCTTCGGCAAGATGTTCTTCCAGAAAAGGAGAACGCTCGACTCCCAACCGTGCTACCATCTCGTGAGTTTTATGAAAGCGCTTCTCATAACAAGTAAGCAGCTTATCAGACATTTCGTGGACTACTCCCTCTGGATAGGGAAAAAGAATACTACTAATAGTAAAGGTATCTTCGGCAAGATGTTCTTCCAGAAAAGGAGAACGCTCAACAGTTAACTGTGCTACCATTTCGTGAGTTTCCTGAAAGCGTTTCTCATAGGTAATAATCCCCAGAACACCAGCGGCTTTAACCTTGTCAATAATTCCTGCAATTTGATGGCGAGGATGATCCCCTGCTTGCTGAAACTTATCCGTAAAGCCGGGAATATCCCAAGGAATTTTGACCTCAAACACCCCTGGGGTGAGTTGGTAGAATCTCATTTCCAGAGAGACGGCGGGTTGATTCAAGACAAAGGTGGTTTGATCAAAGCGCTGTTGGTCAAATCGTGCCAGTGGCCACTCCTCAGCTAACTGGGCTTCCAGCCGCCAGCGAGAGGTTTGGGTTGGTAGTAGGGGCGTTCCTGGTGTAGCAAAAGGGTTACCGTTAAGTTCCACGGTCTTCTCTCGAAAGGACAAGACATCGGATGACTCCACTTTTCCCTTGTAAGCTACGAACTCTTCAGTATCGCAGTTAACAACACGAATATTGTATAATACCACAGGCAGATTGGGCTGAACTTCCAGGAAAATTTCGATTTCCTCAGGGTGCGAGTTGGGGTTATATACCTCAAATTCTTCCCCAAGTGTCAGCAGGTAGCGATGTTCTGGCTGATTACGAGGATGCAACTGAGTCAGCCGAGGCATGAACTGTTGAAGTTTAATGGTTTTCTTGGCGGCTTGAGCTGCGGGGGAATCTCCTAAAATTCCCAAGTTGGCTGCCACCAAATCAATAATCCCTTGCTTGGTAGCAGCTCCTTGACGGAGGATTTGAATCAAGCCTTTGAGTCGCTCTCGGTAAGGAGCATAACTCTTGGCAATCTCATTGGGATAGGCTGCTTCTAGCCCTTGCCGATTTTGGATAATCAGATCAGCTCCCTCCGGAAGGGTTTCCGGTAGGGGTTGATCAGGGTGTTGGTAAGTTTTTTGGTATAGTGAGGGGTCTTCAAGACAACGATTGAGTCCCTTAATTAACCCCTGCTCTACCTCCGCCAGAGTAGGAATATGGCTAGGGCTGATATAGTCTGGATAGGCAGCGTCTAACAACAAGCGATTGAAACGTTGTCGGTCTTCCCCGATTGGTTGTTGTTCCAGCAATTGCTGAGCCGCTTTGCCAAGAGTCAGGGTTTGGAAGTATGGCTTATTTTTCCGGTAGAGGGAGGGATTAACCAGCTGTTGGTTGAGTGTTTGCACCAGTCCCTGCTGTAGGGGTTCAGGCAGCGGGGGTAAACCGTCATAGTGATTCAGCAGTTCCAGGGTTTCTGGGGGCAAGTGAATTTTGAGATAATGACTGAGTTGATCGGTATCAACGGTAGCAACCAACAGCTTAATGGCCAGACCGGGCAGATCCCTGAAAGACTGTAGGTTAAATTGAGTCTGGGCAACCTGATAGCGCTCCAGAAGGGTCTTGGTATCGTGATCAAATTGCGATCGCAAATACTGAGACAGTTCATCCCTGCCTTCATGAAGTTTCTTGGCCAAGTTACTGACATTTTTAATACTCCCTGGACTAAACTGGTGGCTAACCTGTACCAGTTGAGAGGTGCCTCCTAAAGCTTCTAGGTAGAGAGCAAAAAGTTGATCTAAATCTCCCTTTTTGTTAGCAATAAAGCCTTGAGACCCTTCATTGTCAGCGGTATCCACATGATGGGAACGCATCACACCGAGCAAGTCGGTTTCCCCTTGCTCTAGCAAGGAGCCAAAGACATCAATAAATTGGTAGAGCAAACTTTCAACATTGGC
>NZ_JAAHIG010000534.1:0-4851 GCF_010692305.1 Moorena sp. SIO4G3
TTACCGGTAAAATCAATCTTGGCACTACGGTTGTCCCGGTCAATAGTAATCGTGACCTGAATCTTAGCACCCCCATCTAACTCATAGCTGAAACTGCCATCTTTCAGCACATCAATCACTCGGCGCACCGACTCCTCAGCATTATCTTGGACATAACCCATATAGGCTTGCACTGTTTCTAATCCATAGTGGGCTACCATCTGCTGTAACTCTTGTACACCCTTCTCATTGGCAGCAATCTGTGCCTGTAAATCTGCTATATTCTGAGTCAGATTCCGGACTGGGTATTGACCCCCTAACAGAAGTTGGGTGATTTCATTTTCTCGGAATTTACCATTCTCAACCAGCAGGAAATTGTCAATTAATACCCCTTCTTCCTTGACGCTGGTACTATTAGGAGGCATGGAACCGGGAGTGATACCACCGATGTCAGCATGGTGTCCTCGGGAAGCTACAAAGAATAAAGGGGAGAGGGGAGAAGGTTCCTTTAGCCCTAGGGAAGAGTTGAGGAAAACTGGAGTAACAAGGGTGACATCTGGGAGATGAGTGCCACCGTTATAGGGATTGTTGAGAATATAGACATCCCCAGGTTTGAGAGTATCTCCATGGGCATCAATCAAGCTGCGGACACTTTCACTCATTGACCCCAAATGCACTGGAATATGAGGCGCATTCGCTACCAATTGCCCTTGTTGGTCAAAAATCGCACAGGAAAAGTCTAGCCGTTCCTTGATATTGACTGAATAACTGGTATTTTGGAGAGTTGTCCCCATTTGCTCTGCTATGGAACGGAATAGATTGTTAAAGATTTCCAGCATGACCGGGTCAGGATGGGGTGACGCTTGAACAGTATTTGCTTGCAGCTGATCTATAGTGCTATTTGTCAAGCTTTCCAGGTTGTCTTCCTGCTCCCCCAAACCAGATTTAACTAAAATCAAATGATTCCGTTCACTCACCTCTGCCTTCCAACCAGGCTCAATCACATTGGTTCCAGTTGCCTCAATAATTAATGCCGGACCCAGCACCGAATCCCCTGGCTGCCAATCCTCTCGCCTAAACACAGGGGTATCCCACCACCGATTAGCCGTATACATTTGCACTGTGGCAACGGGAGCACACATTTCCCCTTTCTGACGAGACCGTATGGGTTCTGTTGGGATAGCCATCCGCTTTACTAACTCTACCGAAACCGCTTCGACCATCAACGTTTTCCCTGGCACGATAAATCCATAGCGCTGTTGATGCAATCCCTCAAACTCTTCCCTAATCTGATCAATCCCACCAAACCCAACAACCAAAGCTGAATCGGTGCCCTCATAGCGCAAATGGACTCGCCGAATCACTTCAAGCTGGTTACTATTCCGATCCTGGGCATGGTTGTGGTTCAACTCTTCTATGCCCTGAGCCACCAACTTGGCCAAAATTCCCTCTAACTCCAACCCCTCTACTAACTCAGCCTCAACTGACTGTTCTTTCAATACCCTGATATCGGCTAAACCCATGCCATAAGCGGACAATACTCCAGCAAAGGGATGAATGAACACTCGCTTAATCCCTAAGGCTTCGGCAATTAAACACCCATGTTGGCCACCAGCACCGCCAAAGCAACATAGGGTATACTCGGAAACGTCATAGCCCCGTTGTAGAGAAATCTGTTTAATGGCATTGGCCATCTTCTCGACTGCGATCGCTAAAAATCCTGCTGCTACTTCCTCTGGTTTGCGGTTATCCCCAATCTGTTCTACCAATCCTTCAAACCTCTGCCTTACCACCTCAGCATCCAACGGCAAGTTACCATCCGCTCCAAACACCTTGGGAAAAAACCCTGGCTGCAACTTCCCTACCATCACATTGCAATCGGTCACCGTCAACGGACCCCCCTTACCGTAGGAAGCAGGACCTGGATTTGCCCCAGCCGACTCTGGTCCTACCCGATAACGGGCACCATCAAACTGGACAATGGAGCCACCACCGGCAGCTACTGTATTAATTGCCATCATTGGCGTGCGCAGCCTTACCCCAGCAATCTCAGTTTCAAAGGTACGCTCGTATTCCCCGTTGTAATGGGCGACATCTGTAGAAGTGCCACCCATATCAAAGGTAATTATCTTCTCAAAACCAGCAATTCGACTAGTCTGTACTGCTCCAACAATACCGCCAGCAGGTCCTGATAAAATACTATCCTTCCCTTGAAACTGTTGCGCGTCCGCCAGTCCTCCATTTGACTGCATGAACATCAATAGTCCAGAAGTTTTTCCCCGTAAGCCTTCGGGCAGGGTAGGTTGAAGGTTATTTTCCAAAGCTTCATTAGTCAACCCCCCAAGCTGCAACTGTTCTTCTACCTGATCTACATACCGACGCAGAATCGGTGATAAATAGGCATCAACTACTGTAGTATCCCCCCGACTGACTAATTTCATCAAAGGGGTGACTTGATGAGATACTGAAATTTGGGTAAAACCAATCTCTGATGCGATAGTGGCTATCTCCTGTTCATGAGTGGGATAGCGATAGCCGTGCATTAAGACAATGGCGCAGCTACGAATACCGTCATCATAAGCAGCTTGCAAGGATTGGCGGGTTTCAACCAGATTGATGGGGATTAGCTCTTCACCCTGGGCGCTGTACCGTTCTTCTATCTCAATCACCCGTTCATAGAGCATTTCAGGGAGCACAATTTCACGGGCAAAGATATTGGGGCGATTTTGATAACCGATGCGCAAGGCATCTTGGAAGCCCTTAGTAATCACTAGGACAGTGCGATCGCCTTTCCGTTCCAATAAGGCATTGGTGGCTACTGTCGTTCCCATCTTGATCGCTTCAATGGCATCACTGGGTATCGGCTTACCAACAGGGATGTCTAAAATCTCTCTAATTCCCTGTACTCCAGCATCTTGGTACCGTTCAGGATTTTCTGAAAGCAGCTTATGAATTATCAACTGCCCATCCGGGCGTTTTGCCACAATGTCCGTAAAGGTACCACCTCGATCAATCCAGAATTGCCAGCGTCCAGTGGAAGTAGTAGTCATATTTGCCCGATTTTTCCTAAAACATTAAAGAGATGGGGAAGATGGCGGAGAATTTTCCAATAGTTTCCTTTATCCATCAGCAACGTCCCAGCAAACTATATTTTCCCTTAAGACAGAGTAACTTAGCATTCCAGAGCCAGCAAGCCGAGGTCTGACCCGATCGGGGAGTGGTCATTGAATGGGAGCCAGGAATTATTTCTGAGATTCAGCAAACATAGCCCAAGTTGACTCTAATTTATACTAAAATTAGTTATCCTATGGCAATCCCAAACTTTTCCTATTAGTGGTCATGTCTGTTTAATTTTGGTAAACTATAGATAATTTTATTGGTATAATTATCGACAATAAAATTATCGCTATTTACTGTGGCAATCATTTTTTAAACTCTCATTTAAACACGCCATCGCTATCAAATTTATTATGCAATTAGAAGACTATTTCAACTTTCTGGCTCCTGATGACATTCGGATTAAAGGTCATCGAATTGGCATTGAAACGGTGTTGTACGAGTATCTATTTAAAGAGCGTACTGCTGAAGAAATTGCCAAAATTTACTCAACTCTCACCTTAGAAGAGGTCTATGCCACAATCCTATATTATCTACAGAACAAAGACACAGTCAGTCAATACATTGCTGACTGGCTAGAGTGGGGACATCAACAGCGTAAAGCTCAAGCATTGAATCCTCATCCTGCGGTGGCTCGACTCCGGAAAATCAAAGCAGAAAGACAAGCGCAGTTGAAAGCCAATGGCACTGAAGTATCTAATGGATGAGAATGTTGACCCAGCTTACTCAACACAAATTCGACGTAAATGTCCTAATTTAGTAATTTGTGCAGTTGGGGAAATCGGTACTCCAAGCCTCAGTACACTAGACCCGGAAATTCTGTTATGGTGCGAGGAGTATAACTTTGTTTTGGTAACCAATAACCGTAAGTCGATGCCCGTACATTTAACTGACCACATTGCCCAAAGTCATCATGTCCCAGGAATTTTCATCTTAAACTCCAATTTGAGCATTGGTCAAAATATTGAAGAGTTAATTATAATTGCAGAATGTTCTTATGATCAGGAATATCAAGACCAAATTATTCACCTACCGATGACTTGAATTAATTAATTATTCTGAGTAGAAGTCTCAACAATACATTGCTCTTCGTTTGTAAAGCGTTGTTCATAACTATCAGGTATACAGGATTTTTGACCTCTTACCTGCTCCGAAGTCCCTGCTCCCTGCTCCCTAAAACCCAATAATTTATACCTTACCCAATTTAAAACTGCTGTATTATAATCCTCCTCATCAAGCCTAAGACTGAGAACAGTAGACTAGTGAAAGCAAAAGCCAAACCCAAGAAACTACTAGGTTTTTTATATACTTGCTTATTCCTTGGTTTAGGAATACTCCCCACAGTAGTCAAACCAAAGCCAGCCCTTAGTGCAGAATACATTTATTTTAACTATGGTCCCTTAAAATTGTCCCTTTCCCGGGAATCCCTGGAAATTTTCGCCAATGAGGGCAGAATTACTAAGGAATTTGAGTTCTACGCCCAAATGCTGAACCCAGAAGCCTTGGAACAGTTGCGGATGCTACTCCAAAAGCGGATTAAAATCAGTCCTGTGGCCATCTCCCGCTTAGGTAAATCCCCCATGGGAGAAGCCTTTCTGGAAGGTTTGGGAAAGATGATTAAAACCCACCCTGGTCGCAATGGTTTACATAGTCTTCGGGGGGCGCTGGTTTTGGCAGCAGCTGACTCCGAAGGTCTAACTCTAATGAATATAGTGCGCCAGTTTCCCACCGAGGGCATGTTGATTGATACTGAGA
>NZ_JAAHIG010000535.1:0-4846 GCF_010692305.1 Moorena sp. SIO4G3
GTGTGCCGGAGACGAAACCTTAGAAGAGTGGAGCCTTTATGGTTAGTCGGCTATGGGTAAAAGGGTTAAAACTTTTTGATTAAGGCTCCACTCTTCTTACGGTAACTTCTAACCCCACGGTACGTTTGTATTTCAATTTGCTATTTTACTGGTTTTCGGTATCCGTTAAGATCCATGCGTTTTGGCGGTGCGACCCGTGGCGAATTTAATTCGCCGTTCGCGTAGCGTCTCCTACGGAGAACGGAAAGCGCACCGAAGAGGTTTTTCGCTCCTCGTGTACTAGTATCGCAAAACGCTCGTTGTTTTTAAATTGGCAGTACCGACGAATCCTACCTGTGCGCTTTCTACATGTTTATTCTAACATACTCTACTTAAAAGCCGTCGAACGAAGGACGGGGCTTGAGACCCAAAATTTTTGGTCACCGACTTGGCTATTTATAGGATACAGCAGGAGAAACCCTACTGCTGATAAACGTCGGCGTGGCTAAAGCCTTCTGGTTCAAGGAGCAAGCATTTTGGTAGGTGTCTACAGGTTCCACATACCCATCATTGTGACATACTAATCCCTGTACGTGCTTGGCACTAAGCATGAATTTGGGAAAAAAAACTGCCAACCTGCTAACCTGCCATCGGTCGCAGTCAGAGTAACTCAAAAATAGGCTCTTGCTGTAAGCAAAAGTGCTAAGACACTCAATAGACTGATAAAGCTGATTTTAAATCGTAAGGGAGAAAAGCCAGTGTTTGAGATCGTACGCACTCAAGACCAATACGAAACTTACATTCTCACTGACCACAATGCCCAGTCTCGATTAGAAGTGGTTCCTGAACGGGGTGGCATTGTCACTCGGTGGAATATCCAAGGTCAGGAGATTTTTTATCTTGATGCGGAACGCTTTAAAGATCCCAATCTGAGTGTACGGGGTGGCATTCCCATCCTCTTCCCCATCTGTGGAAACTTAGTTAATGATACTTATACATACCTTGGCAAAGACTATACTCTCAAACAACACGGCTTTGTCCGTAATTTGCCTTGGCAGGTGACTGATAGTGCAACGAATGACATGGCAGTGTTGACTCTCACCCTCAAGAGTAATGACCAAACTCGCTCTGTCTATCCCTTTGACTTCGAAGTTACCTTTACCTATCGATTAAAGGGCAACACCCTAGACATTGACCAGCGCTATACTAATCATTCCGCTGAACCGATGCCCTTTTCCACAGGTTTCCATCCCTACTTCTTGACGTCTGACAAAACTAAACTGGAGTTTGATATTCCTGCATCGGAGTATCAGGAGAAGCAAACTCAAGCAGTACATCCTTTCACTGGCAGTTTTGATTTTAGCTGTGATGAAATTGATGTAGCGTTTGGGCAACTCAGTGATAAGACTGCCAGTGTTACTGATCCCGAACGGGGATTAGCGATCGCATTGACCTACACTGATGTTTTCTCGACCTTGGTATTTTGGACAGTTCAAGGCAAGGACTTTTATTGCCTTGAACCTTGGAGTGCTCCCCGTAACGCTCTTAACACTGGGGAAAATTTAACTCACTTAGCTCCCGGAGAGAGTAGTGAGACATCGGTGAGGCTAACGGCGAAATTTTTCTAAATTTCCCTAGACATTTCCTTCTCAATGTGATATTCTTAGTAAAGGTATGTTTGAGAAAAGCTTACCGGGTCGCTAACTCAATGGTAGAGTACTCGGCTTTTAACCGATTAGTTCCGGGTTCGAGTCCCGGGCGACCCATTTTTAGCTAACTGTTAGTTAGCCTTATTTATCTATTGATACAAAGTCTAGATATGAGGCTAATGGTATTAGGTACTAGGTAAGTATTAAATAAGTACTAGGTAACTATGAGGTACTAGGTAACTATGAGGTACTAGGTACAACAGGCACACTTGACCACCTCTGTTGTTTAAGAGGGATACTTCCTGGGCTGGTCAGAACCCGCTCGCGCCAACGAACCTTAATTTATTGATCCAATCAGAAAGGTAACGAACTCTTCTCAAAACTCTTAGCAAAACTACCTATACTTTACTGTTTATCCAGATTTTCCCCAGGGGTACTTGGGGATTATTTTATAGATTTGGTAAGTTTTGTCCAGTTTTATAGACTCAGCTTTGTCTAGATGATCTAATCAAGAAATTTGAATAAAAGCTGCAAAATATCTTAAGATTATCTAAAGAATTAACCTGTCTTGATGCAGTCGCTCATGGGGGTTCCCCCCAAGACCGCACTGGTAGTCGCTCATGGGGGTCCCCCCCAAGACCGCGCTACCTCGCTGCATCGCTGTCTAGAAGCAACTAGATTGACATGTCTGGACTGGCGATTCTGTTCACGAGTCACTAGGGAGTGTCAGACGTGAGGCTTCTCGCCGGAATAGCTAACAAACAAAGTTAGGAGGAATATAATATGGCACTTGTACCCATGCGGCTACTGTTGGATCACGCAGCTGAGAACGGCTACGGGATTCCAGCATACAACGTTAACAACATGGAACAAATCCTGTCTATCATGCAGGCTGCTGAAGAAGCGGATAGTCCGGTAATCTTACAAGCTTCTCGTGGTGCCCGCAAATATGCAGGTGAGAACTTCCTCCGCCATCTGGTCACAGCAGCGGTGGAATCCTACCCTCATATTCCCATTGCCATGCACCAAGACCATGGCAATAGCCCAGCCACCTGCTATTCGGCAATTCGTAACGGCTTCACCAGTGTGATGATGGATGGCTCCTTGGAAGCTGATGCTAAGACTCCAGCCAGCTTCGATTACAACGTCAGTGTTACTGCCGAAGTAGTAAAAGTTGCCCATGCTATCGGTGTTAGTGTTGAAGGGGAACTGGGTTGCCTAGGTTCACTGGAAACCGGTAAAGGTGACAAAGAAGATGGTCACGGATTTGAAGGAACTCTGAGTCGCGACCAACTATTGACCGACCCCGACGAAGCAGTTGAATTTGTTGAGCGCACCCAAGTTGATGCTCTAGCTGTAGCTATTGGTACTAGCCACGGTGCTTACAAGTTCACCCGCAAGCCGACTGGAGAAATTCTTGCCATTAGTCGCATTGAAGAAATTCATAAGCGTTTGCCTAACACTCACTTGGTGATGCACGGTTCTTCCTCTGTGCCTCAAGAGTGGCTTGACATGATCAACCAGTACGGTGGTTCTATTCCTGAAACCTATGGTGTACCCCTTGAAGAAATTCAAAAGGGTATTAAGAGCGGTGTTCGTAAGGTTAACATTGACACCGACAACCGCTTGGCTATCACTGCTGCTATCCGAGAAGCTGCTGCCAAAGATCCTTCTAACTTTGACCCCCGTCACTTCCTCAAGCCTTCTATCAAATATATGAAGCAGGTTTGCTTGAAGCGTTACGAAGCCTTTGGTACTGCTGGTAATGCTAGCAAGATCAAGCAAGCGACTATCGATGTTTTTGCAACTAAGTATGCCAACGGTGAGTTAAGTGCTGTGGCGAAAAAAGCTGTAACTGCCTAGTTTTTAACGCTTAACAGGAAAATCATTGCTGTTTTGGTGAACCAAGAACAAGCAGAATTATTTGGGTAGCTGTTAAAGTTACCCAATTTTTTGTTATTAGTGATTAGTTATTTGAAAATTGCCTATTTTCAGATACTTAAAGCTGTCTTTGATACTCTTCCAGAATATCGATTAGATCCATCTGACACTGCATGGGTAGCAAATCTGCTAGGGGAACTTGCCGTTTACCACCACCTAGCTTCACAGAAATGCTTTGCAGGATTGGCATCATCTGGTCTTCTGTGATTGTATTAGTGTTACCGATTAGTAGGGGATAAAATTGTTCAGCCAAAGTGGTATGTAGATGGGCATCCCTGAGGTAAAGATGCCACTTGGCTACATCAATGTATACTTTGTCGCCAATTTCAGCCGCGAGAGTTTCAATTGCTTCTGTAGAACTTGGATTAGCCATGGTAATTAGCTGTTTCTAATTAATTGCATGTTGGGATATCTAAGGAATAATTAAAGTTGTTCGCGTAGCGTGGCCTTTGGCCAAGGTTTTAAGTTTAACTTAAGTTAATTTGCTGGCTTTGTGTTAACCGTCAACAGTTAACCGTCAACAGTTAACCGTCAACAGTTAACCGAAAATCAATTACTACAATTATCTTGGGTGATTTCATCCTTGAGGGGATTCGGTTGGAGGTTCTTGAGTAGGCAGGGGGGTATAGTTTGCGATCGCAAATATATAAACCCCATGTCCTACTAAAATCAATCCCCACAGACCAGTAAACCAGTATGCCCAAGTCCATTGAGCATACTGTATAGTTCTGAAAAACCACACTCCGGAATTACAAGCAGCAAAAATTGCCACATGTACAGCAAAGTTCATGCGGTCATCTAGACGACGGTAGGCTGGATCACGTCGATCAGGTTTACGAGGCCAACGAGGAGGCATAGATATTTGTCAGTTTTTTGTTGTGTAACGGCTTGGTCTGATACCAACCCTAGTCAGTTAATTTAATTTTAGAACCTAATGTTGGATTGAACATGATCCGAACCAAACAGTTTGTTCCTTTAAATATTGCAGTCATGACGGTGTCCGATTCCCGTACCGAAGCCACGGATAAGTCCGGTAAGCTGCTGGTTGAGAGTTTAACCGAGGCGGGGCATCACTTAGCGGAAAAGGTTATTGTTCCAGACAACATCTACAAAATCCGTGAGGTGGTTTCCCGATGGATTGCTGACGAATCCGTACAGGTAGTGTTGACTACAGGAGGAACTGGTGTTACAGGTCGAGATGGTACACCAGAAGCGATTCAACCCCTGCTGGATAAGGAAATCCAGGGCTTTGGTGAAATTTTCCGCATGATTTCCTA